>DAOWJC010000127.1 GCA_030640595.1 Dehalococcoidia bacterium
AAAGCTAATCTTGGTGGCATTGAACAGGTTATGAACATACTTCATCATCTCCGCCACCTTGAGTTCGGTTACTATTATTTCAGCCCCAAATGGCTGATAAAGCTTCTCCAGCTCCTTACCTGACCTCTGGTCATAAGCGCCGATAACTGTTAGCCAGGGATGGGCAAAGTCCTGTTCGGAATTGACTGCCCGCAGAAACTCGGGGTTCATGCATACGCCAAAATCCACCCCTGCCTTTTTCCTCGAGTAATACTCCAGCATGGGGATTACTTTTTCCTCGGTTGTACCTGGCAAAGAGGTGCACCTGACCACTACCAGATGATACCTATTAATGTCAGCCAATTTGGCTCCCAGCTTCCTAAGGGCACTGTGCAGATAGTCCAGCACTATCTTATCGTTGCGTGTCGGAGTGCATACGCAGAGCATACTGACATCAAATTCTCTCAGGTCATAGTCGTTACAGGTCTCGTAGCCCTCCTCGCTGAGTCTAGACAGCACATCGGGGTTTACATCATAAAAAACGACACGGTGTCCCTTGGCATGGAAGCCTTTCCCCGTCGCCTGCCCGACTACTCCTGAACCGATTATGAGAATGTTCCTTTTCATTTATTGTCTCCCGTTTCCTTGCTCAAGTATATCTATACTTCCATCTTAAGCTACCGAGATTAATTGCTCATAAAAATGGCGTTTAAGTTTCATTAAAAATCTCACCGATAAAAAGGAGGTGTCGAACCTTGTGGTAAGCGTTCATCCTGTGAGCGATAAGAGAGCGTTGCCGCTAGAATGTTCTAGAGGTTGATGGAGCTAGGTTTGAGGGTTTTGGTGAGGCAAGGGACTTACCTGATTAGATTAAGAAAAGCAAAAACTATTAAGCCGGTTAGCCCAGTCATCTCTAGAGCTAAAATAGCTGGATAGGGTTCGCGTATAACTACCTGTCCATGATAGGCAATAAGGCCAAAGTGAACCAAGAATGCAATAGATAAACTTATAACTAGTACGTTGGCAAAAAAATATCGGATTTGCATATTGGCACATTCCTAAAGTTACTTGCGATAGTTGCTTCCCTTTTGTTTATTAATTACCATTCCTCTCTTGGAACTGTTTGTAATTCAGTGTCATAATCAGGGAAATAACCAAATACTGCGTCTGTTGGCGCATCTTTTAAGATTTTTTCCTTTATTTCCTCGTATTGCCCCTGATATTCAGGGATTTGCTCCCCCTTGTTATCAAATACCATAACCATATCATTTTCGCATCTAATAACGGTCTTAATCGTTTGCCTGTCCTCGCTCCCAGCTTTGTAACCTTCAACCCATATTTCGTGTCTAATATCCAGCACTTTGATACCAGATATTTCGTCAACAAAGAATTCTGGGTATGGATTTTTGCATCTGCTCATTTCTGTTTCCTCCTTTGTCTCTTATTATTGGATGCTACACTCATATTAAAACTGTGGAATTAATTACTCATAAAAATAGTGTTTAAATTTCATTAAAATCTCTTGGGGAATAGGTTACTAAACGAGCTCAAGCTATTTGTCTTGAGTTTCCTCCGAATTTCCCCTATAATTTCCCCGATGGTTCCTTGAGGATAGTTAAACTGTGGGTGGTAGGTAGATGAGCAAACTTATAGATAAACTAAAACTGGTCTCGCAGGCTGTGCCTCAGCCTGTGGGGTTTAGGACGACACAATCGGTCTTGCCGAAGCCAAAAATATTACTTGTCGCCAGTTTGGCTCAGGCTAATGTTGAAGACTTGGCTGATTATGTGGCTGGAGCTGATGCCGGGGTGTTACATATCTCTAAATTAAGTTCAGGAGCTAAAACCCTTCAAAAGATATCTCAGGTTGTGCCTGATATTCCCTGGGGTGGGTGGCTGAGAGGTAGTGGTCGGGGAGAAATAAAACAGATGGCAAAGGTTGGCTGTGATTTTGTGGTTTTTCCAGCAGCTAATACTTCCCTGGCAATGTTTCAAGGTGATGAGGTGGGTAAGATATTAGAGGTAGAACCATCACTCAGCGAGGGCTTGTTGAGGGCAGTTGATGAGTTGCCGGTAGATGCTGTGCTTATTGCCGGTGAGCGGGGGGAGGGTTATTTTCTTACCTGGCATCACCTTATGCTCTTCAAGCACTTTGCCGATTTGTTAACTAAACCTTTGTTAGTGTCTATACCATTAACTGTAACAGCTAGCGAGCTTCAGGCTCTATGGGAAGCCGGGGTTGATGGTGTGGTAGTAGAAGTAGGGGTTGGGCAGCCTGCGGAGAGATTAAAGGAGTTACGCCAGGTAATTGATAAGATGGTCTTCCCATCACCACGCAAGCGGGGAAAAGCAAAGGCTTTGCTACCTCATATTAGTTGGGAGACGAGTATAGTAACTGGAGAGGAAGAGGAAGAGGAGTAGTTTTAGGTTGAGCGGTGTTACGTAACATCAATGGCTAGGATGTAACAATTGCCATGACTTCCCTTCAGTGGTGATAGCCGGAGCAATTATTATCTCAACCTTGTGCATTTCTTGAATGGTAGGCACACCGCAGATACCCATCGCAGTGCGAAGAGCCCCGATAAGGTTCTGGCTACCATCGGTAACTGAAGACGGACCGAAGAGAATTTGCTCTAATGTGCCGGTGGTACCAACTTTTATTCGGGTTCCTCTGGGGAGTGCCGGGTGGGGGTGGGCCATACCCCAGTGATAGCCAAGCCCGGGTGCCTCTTTGGCTTGAGCCAGAATGGAGCCTAACATTACGGCATCGGCACCTGAAGCAAAGGCTTTGCACAGGTCGCCACCGTTGCCAATGCCACCGTCTGTAATTATCGGCACATACTTGCCGGACTCGCGTAGATATTCATCTCTAGCCGCAGCACAGTCCATAGTGGCTGTTACCTGGGGGACACCAACACCGAGGACTTGCCTAGTAGTGCAGGCAGCCCCCGGGCCTACACCTACCAACACCCCGGAGATTCCTGTTCGCATAAGCTCTAAACATGCGCTATAGCTTACACAGTTACCGACAATAATAGGCATAGATATGGACTGGCGAAATTCGGAGAAGACGAGCCCCCGATAACTTTTGGATATATGCCGGGCACTGGTAACTGTAGATTGGACTACAAAAATATCGGCCTTAGCTTCAGCAGCTATTGGAGCCAGCCGTTTAGTATTAGCTGGTGCCACTGCAATAGCGCATACCGCCCCTGACTTTTTAATCGATTGTATTCGCTCGCCAACGAGGTTTTCCTTAATCGGTTGGGAATAGACTTTTTGGAGCAGGGGGGTGACTTCAGCGTCAGAGGCTTGAGCAATCTCAGTCAGTACCTCCTGGGGATTATCATACCGAGTTTGTACCCCTTCTAAATTGAGAACGGCAAGTCCACCTAGCTTGCTCATCAGGATAGCCAAGTTGACATCAGTCACAGCATCCATTGCTGAAGCTAAAATGGGGGCGGTGAAGGTAAAGCCGTCTATCTTTAAATCAATGTTTGCCTGCTCTGGATTGATGGTTATATCTCCGGGCACTATAGCCACTTCATCAAATCCATAGACGCGCCGAAGTTGCCTGAATTGAGGAGTAGCCATTTTGCTCCTTCCTTAAAGGCAAACTATATCAAACCAGCTCTTCAAAGTCAAGGAATTTTGTTCGGGTAGACAGGTGAAGGGGTGTAGGTTATAATAGCTAGAGTCTACTTACAGAAATAGCCATTCGCCTAGTGTAAAATTAGAGAAGATAGAAGGTGATGCCTACCCTTTATGTTGTGGCTACCCCTATTGGTAATTTAGAGGATATTTCTTTACGTGCCCTGCGTACCCTGCGTGAAGTGAAGCTTATTGCCGCTGAAGATACTCGCCGAACGAAACGGCTTCTTGTTACCTATGATATTAAGACACCTATGACTAGTTATCACGAACGCAATAAGTGGACTAAACTGGGTTATATTTTGGGTTGTCTTGAAGAGGGGGATGTAGCACTTGTTTCTAATGCTGGAACGCCAGGCATAGCTGACCCCGGTTATGAACTAATCGTGGCGGCTAGCCAGCGAGGCATCCCGGTGGTTCCTATTCCCGGACCTTCTGTAGCTATCATGGCACTTGTTGTCTCCGGGCTGCCTACGGAGAAGTTTGTTTACATCGGCTTTCTGCCACATAAGGCTAGTGGCAGGCGGCGTCTTCTAGAGTCGGTTGCTGATGAATATGGCACTATTGTCGTCCTGGAAACCCCTCACCGGCTGCAGGCGGCGCTAAACGATATGCTTCTTGTTCTGGGGGATAGAAAAATAGCCGTTTGTCGCGAGTTGACTAAGGTTCATGAAGAAGTTTTCCGGGGAAGAATAAGCCAGGCCATAGAGCACTTCACCAAGCCAAGGGGAGAGTTTACTCTAATTGTTGAGGGGAGGAGTGGGAAGGATAAACCACGGTTAACCGAGGATATTGAGAGGCAGTTACATCGTATGCGCCAGTCCGGGGTAACGGCTAAAGAGGCGATAGCCGGGGTGAGTAGGGAAACAGGTTTATCAAAGAAGGAGCTGTATCGAGCTTGGCTCAAGCTACTTTGAAAGGAGTTGACATAATGCGCCGAGGGTGTATATCTCTGGGGAATATTCAGTGTGATGATTGTCACCGCACTATACCATATCTTGAGCGCTATTTAGCCATTGATGAGAAGGATGGCGTTGAGGTTGAAAAAGGCGAGACGGCACGCTATTGTGTCGATTGCTGCCTGAAAAAGGGCTACGCTCGCTATAGAATAGAGAAGGGCGAACAGATACTTACCTTCTTCTCTGAATGAGTGTAGCCCCTATGTTGTTTATTACGGGAAGGTGAAGAGAGGGTAGGTTATAATAGTATTGGTTGGGAAATAGATTATGAGTGAGAGAATTCTTATTGCGGTAGCTTGGCCTTATGCTGACGGTCCGCTACATCTGGGTCATATTGCCGGGGCATATTTACCACCTGACATATTTGCCCGCTACCACCGCACCAAGGGGAATGAGGTATTGATGGTATCGGGTTCAGACCAGCATGGCACACCTATAACTATCAAGGCTGAGCAGGAGGGGAAGACACCTGGCGAAATAGCCACCCAGTATCATCAACAGTTTCTTGATTCATGGCAGAAGTTAGGTATTTCCTTTGACCTGTTTACCACTACCGGCACTGCCAACCATGCTGAGGTATCGTGCGACATTTTTCTCACCCTTCTTGATAGGGGCTATATTTATAAGGCTACTGTGTCGCAAGCCTATTGTCCTCATTGCCGGCGCTTCTTGTCCGACCGCTATATTGAGGGCACTTGCCCCTACTGTGGCTCTTCCGGGGCTCGAGGTGACCAGTGTGATGACTGCGGCAAGCCGATGAATCCGGTTGAGCTGATTGACCCTCGTTGTCGCTTATGTGCTACCACTCCCCAGTTCAAGGATTCGGAGCACTTCTTCCTTAAACTCACTGCCTTTCAGGATAGGCTTTTAGCCTGGGTGAAACAGCAGACCCACTGGAGACAGAACGTCCTTAACTTTACTACGCGCTATTTGGAGCAGGGGCTCAAAGATAGGGCTATCACCCGCGATATAAACTGGGGAGTACCGGTGCCTATTAAAGGCTTTGAGAATAAGCGGATTTATGTGTGGTTTGAGGCAGTCATTGGTTACCTGTCAGCGACTAAGGAGTGGGCTAAATCCAGCGGGAATGAGGAAAAGTGGCGTTCTTTTTGGCAGGATAAGGATGTAAAGAGCTATTATTTTATAGGTAAGGATAATATCCTCTTCCATACCATTATCTGGCCGGCGATGTTGATGGGCTATGGTGACCTTAATCTTCCTTACGATGTTCCAGCTAACGAGTTTTTAACTATTGAGGGCAGGCGACTTTCTACCAGTCGCAATTGGGCAGTCTGGTTACCTGATTATCTGTCACGCTATGACCCTGACCCATTGCGCTATTTACTTTCCATAAACATGCCAGAAACAGCAGATACCGATTTTTCATGGCGTGAGTTCATCCGCCGTAACAATGATGAGCTGGTGGCTACCTATGGCAACCTGGTTCATCGGGTGCTCACCTTTGTCTATCGTAGCTTCGATGGCTGTGTGCCAATGGCTGGAGAGTTTGATAGTCATAGTCAAGCTGTCATTGGTATGGCTGAGGATACCCTTAATACAATGGACGGGCTTCTTTACCGTTGCCGTTTTAGGGAAGCAATAAGGTCGGCCATGTCGTTAGCTCAGGAAACAAATCGCTACTTGGATGAGAAATCCCCTTGGAAAACGATTAAACAGGATAGGCAGGCATCAGCCACGGCTCTATATGTAGCAATTATCGTGCTCTCCGCGCTGAGCACCGTGTTGTATCCCTTCCTACCCTTCAGCTCTCAGAAGCTGCATGAGTATCTGGGCTTTAAGGGCAGGATTGAAGATTGCGGCTGGAAGTTAAACTCACCACCACCGGGGCAGAGATTGCTTTCCCCCGAGCCCCTGTTTTCCAAATTGGATGAAGGGTTGGTAGACGAGGAGACTAGTCGGTTGGGAGATATCCGTTGCTAGTAAACTCCTAATATTGATTTGCCTAATAAGGAGAATCTTGCAGTCTAACACAATTTATGAACCTGTTCAGGAAGATTTAAACAAGGTAGAGGATTGGCTGAGGTCGGTCAGCAAGGTTGATTTTTCCTGGTTGGCTAAGCTGCTAGGCTATAGTCTGAAGGGTGGTGGCAAGCGAATTCGCCCGGCGCTTACCTTACTGGTGGGCAAGTTTTATAACTACAACCTTGATTCTCTGCTGCCTATGGCTACAGCGGTTGAGCTTCTTCATACGGCTACGCTGGTTCATGATGATGCTATTGACAAATCCTCGGTTCGCCGGGGAAGGCCAACGATTAATACGGTGTGGGGAGAGGACGCAGCTGTGCTGTTGGGAGACTACCTGTTTGCTAAAGCGGGAGAGCTTGCCGCTACCACTGGAAATCTGCAAGTAATAAAGCTCTCTGCCCAAACCATTATGACTATTTCCAGCGGAGAGTTAAATCAAGCCTTTAACGCGTTTAATCTGAAGCAGACTCGTGAGGACTACTTCCAGAGGGTTTCCAGTAAAACCGCCTCTCTGTTCTGCCTGGCTACCGAGTCAGGGGCTATTTTGAGCCAGGCTCCAGAAAAATCAATTAAGGCTCTAAAAGGGTATGGTCATAACCTTGGCATCGCCTTCCAAATTGTAGACGATATCCTGGATTTTATTGGTACCGAGGAGGAATTGGGTAAGCCCGTAGGTTCAGATTTAGCTCAGGGTACCCTTACCCTGCCGGCAATGCTTCTTTTGGAGCGCTATCCCGAGGAGAATCCGGTAAAGAGCTTATTTCAAAACAGGGATAAGCAAGAAAATATAGGGTTGGCGATAGAATTAATTCGTACCTCGTCAATTGTTCAGGAATGCTACGGCGTTGCCTCTGATTATTGCTCCAAGGCTTGCCATAATCTTAGCCTATTGCCAGATAATGCCATTCGTCAAGCATTAGTGCAACTGGCAGAATATGTTATCAATCGAAAGAGATAATGGGGAGCTAGGGGGATGGGGTTGACCCCGAAACAAGCTATTTCGGGGTTGATAAACAGTCTCTTATCTCAGAAATGAAGAGCTGGTCTCAATCAAGCCCAGCTCTATTATATCTAGGTGATTAGGATGTGGCTGGGGCTGAGGCTGGGGGTGATGGTACAGGTTCATTAAATAGTGATTCCAGCTTTTCACCCTCCAGAGTCTCTTGAGCAATGAGTGTTCGGGCAATTTGTATTAATTTTGACTTATTTTCGGTTAGAATCTTCTTGGCCACATCGTAAGCGTGCTGGATAATATTATGGACCTCGTCATCAATCTGTTCAGCTATCTTATCGCTGTAGTCTCTTTGCTCGGAAATTTCACGACCGAGGAAGACTAACTCCTCTTTTTTGCCAAAGGTTCGTGGTCCGAGTTTATCGCTCATTCCGAATTCGGTTACCATCTTACGGGCAAGCCCGGTCGCCCGCTTAATATCATCAGAAGCTCCTGTTGTCAATTCATTGAAGATTAATTCCTCAGCAACACGACCACCAAGCGAAAAAGCTAACTCATCATTGTATTGAGAGCGTGTCGGTATGTATTTATCTTCTGAGAGTGTCGTGGTATAACCAAGCGCCATACCACGGGGTATTATGGTTATTTTTCGTAATGGTTCAATATTAGGCAACACCTTAGCGACAAGGGCATGTCCTGCCTCATGATAGGCGATGATTTCCTTCTCCTTGGGACTTATCTTCAGGCTCTTTCTTTCCGGACCAGCAACCACCTTATCTATGGACTCCTCAAGCTCCTGCATGTCAATAGCCTTCTTATCCCGCCTGGCGGCTAGAATGGCTGCCTCATTGACCAGGTTAGCCAGGTCAGCACCACTAAAACCGGCAGTCCCTTTAGCTAGCGTCTCTAGGCTAACTGACTCGCTAAGTGGTTTACCGTTGGTATGAACCTTGAGGATGGCTATTCGACCATTAATATCGGGTCGGTCAAGGATTACTCGTCGGTCAAAGCGACCAGGACGGAGTAAAGCCGGGTCAAGTATATCAGGTCGGTTAGTAGCTGCCATAACAATCACGCTGGTATTGGTGTCAAAGCCATCCATCTCGGTCAGAATCTGATTAAGTGTTTGCTCCCTTTCGTCGTGGCTGCCGCCTAGCCCGGCACCCCGATGGCGACCTACAGCATCAATCTCATCAATGAAGATAATGCATGGGGTATTGCGTTTAGCCTGGTCAAAGAGGTCCCGCACCCTGGAGGCGCCGACACCAACAAACATCTCGACAAATTCACTGCCGCTGATAGAAAAGAAAGGCACCTCGGCCTCACCAGCTATTGCCCGAGCCAGTAGCGTTTTTCCAGTGCCTGGCGGACCTACTAGCAATACGCCTCTTGGGATGCGTGCT
>DAOWJC010000011.1 GCA_030640595.1 Dehalococcoidia bacterium
ATATTCCGAGCTAAATTCTCGCAGCCCTTCTCCACTGCTGGCAGGTTCTCGGTCTCGGCTGCCTCTTTAACCTTGGAATATGCCATCCCGGGGCGCAGGTGAAAAGCACCGCCGTGCTGCTTAAGTGCCCTGACTGTAGCCACGATGACGGCACAGTCAGCTTTCAGCCCGCTCTGACGGCATTTGACATCAACAAACTTGTAAAAGCCACAATCCACACCGAACCCGTTCTCAGTAACCACATAATCAGCCAGCTTCAGGGCAATCATATCCTCTATTACTGAGTTATTGCCATGAGCCACATTGGCGAAGGGGAAGCCGTGGCACATCATCGGATGACCTTCTGTGGACTGAACCAAATTTGGCTTTATGGCGTCTTTGAGCAGCACCGTCATCACCCCGGCAACCTTGAGGTCTTCGCAAGTGACCGGCTTGCTGTCATAGGTATAACCAATGACTGTCCTCCTAAACCTCTCCCTCAAGTCCTTAAGCCCGGTGGTTAAGGCATGGATGGCTGCGGTTTCAGTGGCTACAGTAATATCGTAGCCAGTTACCCTGGGATAGCCATCAGCTCTCCCCCCTATCCCGACAGCGATAGTCCTTAATGAACGAGCGTTTACATCAACACAATACCGCCAGGTAACATTCAGGGAGTCAATATTCAACTTGTTGCCATGAAGGATGCTGGCATCTATAGCGGCAGCACACAGATTTTGAGCGGTATCTACGGCATGGATATCACCGGTGAAGTGGAGGTTAATCTGCTCCATAGGCAGGGATTGAGAATAACCTCCGCCGGTAGCTCCGCCCTTTATACCAAAGGTGGGTCCTTTAGACGGCTCGCGGAAGGTATTTATAATCCTCCTACCCTGTCGATTCAACGCCTGACCCAAACCAAAGGCAGTTACCGTCTTCCCTTCACCCAAGGGGGTGGGGGTGATTGCAGTTACACAAATCATCTTGCCATTAGGCCTGTCCTTTAGCCGCTCCAAAACCCTGACATAGTCTATTTTAGCCATATACTTCCCATAGAGCTCAAGCTCCTCAGCCAAAATCCCGGCATCCTTAGCCACATCAGTGATTGGTCTGAGTTCTGCTTCTTGAGCAATTTCTAAATCGCTCGGAACTGGCCATTTTATCTTTACCGGCACCGTTTTACCCTCCTTCCATACTTTGTATTCTGACCACCTTGCCCCTGACTATTCCTTAAGCACTTAAGCATGCTCTGAAACAAAGGTAAATGTCATCCAGGACAACTAACTGCTTCTCTTTTTATTTTGTGATTTATGCCTCCTTTCTAGTTTGTTGTGCCTGGTGCCCAATAGTAGATAATAAAGCCTGGTGGATATTTCTCACATCGGTGATAATCTGCTGGCTAGCATCAACAAGGGGAAGATTGCCCAAGTCAGCGTCTACTATTGCCTTATCATAGGGAATAAAGCCGAGGAATTCGAAGCCGGGCATACTGGAAATCAGGAATTCCCTCTCTGATTGGCTTCGGAGCTTGTTCCCGACTATGGCGATATTTTGTAAACCAATATCTTGTGCCAGTTTATCGATTCTATAGGCGGTTTCAACGCTTCGTCGGCTTGGCTCTACTACCACAATCAGTTTATCCACCGCCCTGGCTGTGGCTCGTCCCAGATGTTCTATTCCTGCCTCCATATCCAAGATAACTACTTCATCCCTCGCCAGGAGTAAATGGGTAATCAAGGCTTGTAACAAGACATTTTCTGGACAGTAGCAACCACTACCACCTTTCTTAATTCGCCCCATTACCATCAACCTAATTCCATTATACTCCTGGCAATACTTTTCCGGCAGGTCATCTACTTTAGGATTTAACCTGAAGTAAGCCGCAGCTTGACCGGGTCGTGCTCCGGTTCTTTCTTCAATAAGAGTGCTCATTTCAGATATAGGGGTTATATCTTCTGGATGGGGAAAGCCAAGGGTGGCAGCTAGGTTAGAATCGGGGTCGGCATCTATAGTTAACACAGAATAGCCAGATTCAGCGAATATCCTGGAAAGGAGAGATGCTAATAAGGTCTTCCCTACCCCCCCTTTACCAGTGATAGCAATCTTCATC
>DAOWJC010000121.1 GCA_030640595.1 Dehalococcoidia bacterium
AATAACCAGGAGCTGGTAGATAAGGTAATTGCTGCCGGGACTGAAGCTGGAGAGCTTATCTGGCAGATGCCGATGTATGAGGAATATAAGGAGCAAAATAAGAGTGAGGTGGCCGACATTAAGAACATTGGCGGAAAATACGGTGGTGCTATCACCGCCGCTCAATTCATAGCTGAATTTGCTGGGGATACCCCCTGGGTTCATCTGGACATTGCCGGCACCAGTCTAAGTGAAAAGGAACGAACCTACCGAGTTAAAGGGGCTACCGGGGTGCCGGTACGCACCCTGGTGAACCTCGTCCTGTCTCTTGCCAAGCAATAAAAAATGATGGAGGGCTTAGATTATGAAGATTAAATGGCTGGGACATTCATCTTTTATGATTACCTCAGATACCGGAATAAAGATAATAACTGACCCCTACGAGCCTGCCTTTGTGGCTGGAGGCGGACCAAGCTATAGTGAAATAAAAGAATCAGCTGATATTGTTACTGTGAGCCATAACCATACTGACCATAACAATGTAGCTACGGTTCAGGGTAATCCCACAGTAGTTAGAAAGGCAGCCACGGCAGAGATTAAAGGGATAAAGTTTAACGGTATCCCTTGTTATCATGATGAGGTTGGTGGGAATAAGCGGGGTGATAATACCATATTCTGTTTTGAAGTTGATGGGGTAAGGGTCTGTCACCTTGGTGACCTGGGTCACCAGCTTAGTGATAAGCAGGTTGCTGAATTAGGCAGAATAGATATCCTACTAATTCCAGTGGGCGGCTTTTATACCATTGATGCTAAGGTGGCTACCGAGGTTTGTAACCAGCTTAAGCCAAAGGTGATTATACCCATGCACTATAAAACTGATAAGTGCGGCTTCCCTGTAGCTGGCGTGGATGAATTCCTTCGGGGGAAGGAGGGTGTAAGCAGGCTGGATGCCAGTGAAGTGGAATTTAAACCGGGAGAACTCCCAGCCGGCACTCAAATTATAGTTCTGAAATCAGCACTATAGAAGGTAGTTATGATTGGAGGAAAAATAAGGCTTGATATTTGAGGCTTCAGAGTTTGTTTTCGAAGCGCCATCGGCAGTATCCAGGGCGCGACGCGTTTTGATTAAACCCAGTGCATGTTATCCTGTACCATATCCGGTAACTACCAGCCGGGATATCGTGTCAGTGATAATAGAAGGTATCAGGCGGGTCAGTGATGCCGATATTATTCTACTTGATGGCACCCCGGGTGGGGACCCAATCTACCCAATATATCAGACCCTGGGTTACAATTTTCCTCGGGTATTGACGCTGGATGTAAAGGATTGTATCTGGGTGGAGGTAGATAATCCCCTACCCAAGCCCCTGGTTCTACCAACCTTCTGGGTGCCTAACGTTGTCCTGTCCAGTGACTACTTGATAACCGTGGCTCCATTAAAGGTTAGCAAGGGTAGAGGTAGCCTTAGCATAATGAACCTGCTCACCGTGCTACCGAGTAGCAAGTATAGAGGTGAGGCAGCGGGGGGGTGGGAGGCTTTGTATAGTCTGGGGATAGATAGAGTAGTGGCTGACCTTTATTTTACTTTACCCTTTGACCTGGGGATTATAGAGGCTCGCCAGAAGTTCATTAGCTGGGATGACCCCACCCAGGGTGAGGTTGCGGAGTGTGGCAAGGTATTTATTGGTGAGCCTTATAAGGTAGATTGGGAAGCCTCAGAAGCACTGGGGCTTAAGACAGAGTACCTTGACTTGATTAGGGTAGCCAAGGTGGTGTTTGAGACCTAAAATTTTTAACGGTAAGCAATTTTGTGAATGAAGATATAGCTACTGAACAAGTTAGACCACGCTGGTTTATTGATTTAGATTGGTTTCAGCAGAATGACCGCTCATTTTCTACTCTGGCTCAGAGCTGCTTGTGCTCTGAATGTCGGGAGAGGTCGAAGGGTGAGATTTCGGCGGCTGACCTTTTGACTACCATCAAAGATTGCTGC
Source organism: Dehalococcoidia bacterium (assembly GCA_030640595.1). Lineage (GTDB taxonomy): Bacteria > Chloroflexota > Dehalococcoidia > Dehalococcoidales > DAOWJC01 > DAOWJC01. The sequence continues at coordinate 1,973 of DAOWJC010000121.1, forward strand.
TCCAAGTCCCCAGGTTTTATTACCACTGAGTTGCCTATTTTAGAGTGTATATTTCGCCTTTTCCTGGCTAATGGTAATCAGCCTCTCGATTTGGGGGAGCTGGGGAGGCAACTGAGTGAGTGGCGTGGTAGAGATACCTATCGCACTTCGGCTGAGATTTTATCCCGCCTGCTTAAGAGTGACCAATACTACGGGCTAAGGCAGGTTGAAAAGTCAGGTTAGCACAATCTCCTAAAGCAATGCAGATATGTGGCTTTTAATGTTATCAACTAGAGGAACAAGCTGCCGTATCTCACTCGCAGTATGTTTATAGCACTCATACCTAGCAGTTTCGCTATCTTGCTTGAGTTTGTCAAAATCAGCGTATATTGCCTGCAGGTCTGATGAGTAAAGACTGAGTATGGCCCATTTCCTTTGTCCGTGATCGCCAGAATGATATGGTTTAGTTGCTAGGAACGCTTCAATCCAATGTACTGTCTCATAAAACATACCGGTAGGTGCCCAGTCAGTATAAGGGCTGTTATCTAAGTCTATGCTTGTCCAAAAGTCTCGGTCATGATTAGCCCAGTTCACATGCTCATCTTTTTGAGACATCCTATTCCACCTATCTTAGCAGTCTGATAGCTTTGGTAGGTGCTAAGTCTTCTATATTGCGGCCACAGCGATATATTATATGGAAATCAATAAGAAATGTAGGGCTTTCAGTGGAAACTAGTGCCTGAAATAGTTTTCCCTCTGTCTCCACTATTTGGTGAAGTATAGCAAGGTCACGCTCCGGGATTACTACCCATACATCAACATCGTTACCTTCAATGCTAACAAAGATATCCTCTACTGAAGAGTTAGAGTAAAGCTCCTCCTTAATAAGCGACAGCCAGCCATTAACAAGTTGATTTGAAAAATCAAAATTTATCTCACTATCAGTGCTTTTTATGGGTAGGAGTTCTTCACATACCATAACTGGCTGCCAATCTCTAGGGGCAGATTTTTTAATTACGCTGCTAAGTACATCTCCCATAGTATGAACTATTGTCATTATAAGTGTCTCCTTGCACGCGGTTTATGGCTTCTTTTTCAGGGCATCAGGAGAGCTTACCGCTGCCACGTTCGTGGACTTTATTTGGTAGGCAGGGTTCCCCTCATTATCATACGTACCATCTATTCTAAAGACTGCGCTGACTACTAGTTTCATTTTAATAGCGCTCCCGTCCATTAGCTGATACTCATTCCAGTCTTCCTTACGAGTTTGAAACTCCACCTCAGTGGCATCCACTTCTCGCCCCTGAAAGTTCATCTTTGGCATCTCGCTAACCTCCTTCCTCAGTAATGTAAGTTAGTACATTGATTCATCGTTACTGAGGAGTTTTTTTCTTCAAAAACCTTTAATATTATATCAGCCATCTAGAATACCTTACAAGCCCAGATATGTCAAGCTAATACTTAACATTGAAGCGGGAGTAACTTCCAGTGTATTCTGACCAGTTGGTTACTACTTTCTCCACTTTGGCTGCTGGCGGTCCGACCTTAAGGTAGCCAATTAGCGCTTCTAACTGCTTTCTTTCCCCTTCAGCGTTTACCTCTACAGCTTCCTCACCGGGCAAGTTGCGCACATAGCCAGTTAGACCTAGCTCTATAGCTCGCCTGGAGGCAAAGGCACGGTAGAAGACGCCTTGAACATAGCCATATACTATTACCCGAACTGAGGCTAAATCAGTCACTATTCACCACTTATCTTAAAACGAATCTTAGCGGGAGGGAGAAGTCATATCTATCCAGTCGGTTTAAGCCTTG
>DAOWJC010000104.1 GCA_030640595.1 Dehalococcoidia bacterium
CACTGCGTTATCTCGGTGAGCGAGTTGGCAGTGAATTACGCCAGCGGGGTAAGCAAGCCAGGTGCGTAACCCTGAAGCTCAGATACGCTGATTTCACCACCATCACTCGCAGTCACACCTTGAGCCAGGCCAGCCATACCGACCAGACTATCTTTGACACCGGGACAAAGCTGTTAAAAAAGGAGTTAACTCAGGGAAAGCAGCCAGTTCGCCTCATTGGTATCGGGGTTTCAAACTTGGTTGAGCCGGGCAGACAATTAGATATGCTGGACACCTCAGCCCAGAGATTGGAGCAGCTAAATAAAGCCATTGACCGTATCCGCAGGAAATATGGCTTCACCGCCATACAAACCGGCAGGACTCTACCACTAAAAGAAATCTTCCCTGCCGATGACGAAGGCTACACCCTCCACACGCCGAGCCTGTCAAGGTAGGTCAATCAACCTCACCCCCCTAGCAGCTTTCTCAGGCCGAGGCAATAGTACTTTTTACCTAGGCCTAAAGCCACCAATGGGCTATTCACAATCGGCAGAAGCTGTAGCATACTTAATCATGTATAGCAATCGTTATATTCGGTTAATTATGTGACACAGTTGAAGTCTTCCACTACATTGACCGATTCATTGATGTCTTCCCACTCCACCAGCAGCAGTGCGCATACAGCCTTTACTAGGCTTGGAGGAGTACTCTACCAAACTTTCCTGTTGGTGAACACTATATAGATGGGGTCTCATTAAAACTGCGAATGACTAATAGCAACAAAAATCTAGGCAAAATACTAAGGTGGCAAAGGCGTAAGATGCTACTGACATTAGGAGGACTGTCGGCTAAGTCAGGAGTGTCTGCATCACACCTGGCTCGCGTAGAGCGGGGAGACCGCTTTCCTTCAGCCCAGATTCTACGCAAAATTGCCAAGGTTTTGGACTTTAGTGAGGTTAAGCTACTTACCACTGCCGGCTACTTATCCCCTCAATCTCCAAGCATAGTTGAGAGCTCTAGTGAGAGGCGATTGGACCCTTATGTAGCCGCGGTGTTATCACAAGAGCCTTTGGAGATACAGCGCACTGTTGTTACACTCCTTAGTGTTTTGAAGAGCATGGCCGAATACCTCCGTACCCGCACTCCCCCTTCCCTTGATAAGGGAAGGGGGTCAGGGGGATAGGTTGCTAATCAACCTCATTTGAGGGCTTTCCTTGGCTATGCTATGATGATTGGCACTTAGCCGATATGGAGATTAATGTTTTAATTGATGAAGGACTTGAGGGGTGTCCTGAGACAAGCTGGCTACAGAGTATAGCCGAGCAAGTCCTTGTTGCCCAGAATGCTGGCTCCAGAGTGGAGCTTGGTCTGGTTATTACCAGTCAGGAAAGGGTGCAGCAGTTGAATTTGAGCTACCTGGGAAGGGATGAGCCGACTGATGTGCTCGCCTTTTCGGCTATAGAAGAAATTGGGGCAGACTTTCCTCCTTTTGTTACCCCTCCTGACGGGGTGTTGCACCTTGGTGAAGTGATTATTTCCTACCCGCAAACAGTTACGCAGGCCGAGGAGCACCAGCATTCTATAAAAAGGGAGATAGCTATTCTCATTATTCATGGCATACTTCATCTCCTGGGATATGAGCATGATAAGCCTGAACTGAAGCGCCTTATGTCAGCCAGAGAGGAGGAAATCCTGAGCTATATTGAAGGGGAACTGAAGTGAAGGTTCTGGGTATTGCCGGTAGCCCACGGCGGGGCGGTAATACCGACCTGTTGCTGGGTGAAGTTATGAGAGGCGCCGCCAGCCGAGGGGCTGAGGTTAAAACTATTGTCCTAAACGCCCTTAAGATTACCCCCTGCCAGCACTGCGATGCCTGCCTGGAAAAGGGCAGGTGCAAGGAGATGGATGATATGCAGATGGTGTATGGGGAAATGGAGGATGCTGACCGATTAGTTCTGGCTTCTCCTATCCAGTTTATGGGGGTAACCGCTCAGATGAAGGCGATGATTGACCGCTGCCAGGCACTATGGGCAAGGAAATATATACTTAAACAGCCGCCGTTGGGCAAAGGCTGGTGGAGGATTAAGTTCGGCGTTGTGTGTCAGGCATAGGCTTATCACCCGGTCTATACCGCGCAGGTCTGGCGTCACTTCTA
>DAOWJC010000027.1 GCA_030640595.1 Dehalococcoidia bacterium
ATAAGCTGTAGTGCTATTGATGGCAACAGCGTGGCATAGGTCACATAGTGTAGAAGCGGTTCCACTAGCAGTGGTAGGAGAAATATAGTCGCCACGATGATAACTATGTTGAGCCTTGGCGGTAGGGGACGGAAGGTGATAAATAGCATCACCAATAACAGGATTAGAGCCAGGGGTGAATAAGGCAGCGATGACACAGTGGTGGCTGCTACTAGAACAAGCAGCAGGTATAGTTGACATAATAATCTAGTCGGTGATTTACTCATTGCTCTATTTTAGGTACAGGAACCTCGGTAGCCACTTGGTTGATGATGACCTCAGAGGTGACATTCTCCATTTCGGCTTCAGCGCTGATTCGGAGTCGATGGGAAAGGGCTGGAATAAAGAGCCTCTTCACATCATCGGGGATGACAAAATCCCTCCCCTGAATGAAGGCTAGCGCCCTTGACCCTCTGAACAGGGCGATGCCACCCCTGGGGCTGGGACCAAGGGACAGGTCTTGATGGCGGCGCAGGCTACCAAGGATATCAATAATGTAGTGGCGGATGCTATCGGCAATGTATACCTTCTTGACCTCCTGTTGAAGCTGGATAATATCGTTGGGCGTGGCTACTGATGAGATATGTGGCTCTGAGATTTTATCAATATCCCGCAGAATCTCGTCCTCCTCTTCTTTAGTGGGGAAGGCACTCCATATTCGGAACATAAATCGGTCTATCTGAACCTCGCTAAGGGGAGAGGTTCCAGCACCGCCATAGGGTAGCTGACTAGCAATAACAATAAACGGCTGCTCCAGGGGATGGGTTTCCCGCTCAATGGTAACCTGCCCCTCCTGCATAGCCTCAATGAGGGCTGCCTGGGTGCGGGGGGTGGTGCGGTTCAGCTCATCAGTCAGAATCACATTGGCAAAGATGGGACCGGGTATAAATGTGGAGCTACCGTCAGGACGATAAAGGTAAAAGCCGAGAATATCGGCGGGCAGCATATCCGGGGTACCCTGAACCCTCTTGAACTTACCGCCGATGACCTGGGCAAAGGTGCGGGCAATGGTAGTTTTGGCAGTGCCAGTGAGACCCTCAATGAGCACATGCCCCTGACTGAGCAAGGCTACCAGGAGGAGCTCCTTTATATCCTCCTTGCCTATTACTACCTTGGATACCTCGGCAGTAATATTGCTCAGTATTTCTTGTCTCCCTTTTTGTTTTTTAGCCAATTATTGCCTCCTTCTATGCCATACCGGCATTAGCGTTATGGTCAGTGCTAATATTACTAACCCCAGTGTGCCTACCGGGGTGATAAGATAGTCATGGGTGTAAGCCAGCAGATTCTTAGTCTGGTGGAGGTTTGATGGTGGCAGGTGCGACTGGTCAATAAGAAGCTTGGCTGTGGTGATAGCGGCAAGATTTTGAATGAACTTATAATTGCTTTCTATGGTCTCCATACTGTTGATGAATATGCTGGGGTCAGCGATGAGTATCATCTTGCCGCTGCCCAGATTATGGCGGGAGATTACCGGTAGTGGACCAGTCGGTTCCTCCTCATCCCAAGACTGGTTGCCGTTCAGGTCAAGGAAGCTGAACGAGGAAGACTGGGCAAGGACGTCACTAGCTTCAACATCACTGAGACAGGTGGCATGGTTAAGAATCAGGCTCTCGGTGTTACTGGTTACCGAACTAGATGCCAAATGAGAAATCCGTGGGAACCATTTATTCTTACGGTTAAATAATGGGTCGAGGAGAATTTCTCCTGAAAACCGTGCCTTAAGCCCCATGTATTCCAGAATTTGGTTGCCGTAGCCGTAGTCATCGGCTAGAACCAGAGTCCCGCCCTGAGTGACAAAGCTCTTTAGCTCTCCAAGTTCAGCCGGGGTAAAATCAAGGTAAGGGATAAGGATGAGGGTTGACCCTTGCGGTGATGGGGGGAGGTCAGACAGGGACGCCAGTGGTGAGGCTGGGAAACTAGAACTTATATCTTTGGTGCCATTCCAGAGTGGGTTATCGGCTCGGAAGTCCTCATTTGACGGAGAGAACCATGCTACAATAGCCAGTATGAGGACCAGGGCTATAGTGAGTATCACCACAAATCTACGCAGCTCCACTGTATAGCTCCTCCTTAATGTTGACGGCAAGCTGTTCAGCTCTAGCTGCTGTATCTTCATTAAGCCTGTGGGCAGAGTAGAGAGCACGCTCAGCTATTGTGGTTAGCTTGGTAAAAGGCTTAATAGCTCTTGGCAGTTGGGGAGCAGCGGCATTAAGGAACTCCCTGAGGGTGGCATGTGGCATCATAGGAATACTGGTTACCTCCTCCACAATCTCAAGTCCATCCAGATAGGCTGAGAGTATTCTACCCTTGATGCCGGTGAATTCATATTTCGGTCTTGGTGGTGGGACAACAGTAGGCGGTTCTCGGGGTTTAGCCTCGGTGATGACCATTTCTTCCCGCGGTCTAACCGGTCTAGTC
>DAOWJC010000141.1 GCA_030640595.1 Dehalococcoidia bacterium
CGCTGCCTCTCCCCTTCAACATAGGCTAAATAGTCGGGGTTATACTTGGACACTTCCTGCCAATCATATCGGAAGTGGCGTTTGATGCCGTCCCTTCTCTCCAGCTCTAAATTGGTCTGCTTTACCTCCTCCAGCAGGGTAGAATCATCCCAGGTAGTGCCATAGTGAACGGTAGTAACGTTGGTTGTTGCCCCCATAGGCTTGAACTCCTTGGTATATTTTTCCTTGTTGACGTCCTGCGATTCATCTATTTCCAGGAGAATATGGGCGGTATTACCCACTACATTAGCTGACTCATCAGCGGAAAGGAATATAGCCTTGGCATTGCCCAGCCTGACGATATAACCCAGCTCAGCTACCCAGATGCTACCAAAGCCAGCATCGTTTAGTCTGTCCTTTAACCGCATTAAGGAGATAACCGTCTGTGGCTTGAAGGTAGGCGAGCACTTCACCAGGTTCTGTGGCTCGGCCATATAGAGGGTTAAAAGTAGAAGCTCAAGCTGGGCTGACAGCTCATTCTTACCTCCTTGTCGGGCAATTTCGACGGAGAAGGTAAGCCCCTTCCTGCCGAAGACACTATCAACTATAGCCAGTGCCACCTCCCGCTGATAAGGGCGTAGCCTACTTATTGTAGCCCCTGAAAATCCAGGGTTTTCACTGGACCCTCGGCTATTTATTAATGGTGGCACCGATGCCAATTCCGAGGGGGAGGGCAACATCTCTAAGGACATTACCTATCGCCTCCTTCAATCCCTTCCTTTGCTCTTTGGTGATTTTGTACCTCATCCTGATGAGTCTCTCTAAGACGTTGGTTACCTGCATAATGAGCTTGATATTCTCCGGGTCATTTTCCAGGATAGATTTTATCTTAACCCGTAACAGGGCAATCTCATCATCAATACCCTCAACGCCAGAGGCTAGCTCAAAGTCGAGCTGCTCGGCTTCATCGAGAACCCTGGTATAGAAACCATGCTTCCTAGCGTTTTGATTGCCCTTTGGGGCACCTCTTTTTCTGTCTGCTCTTGCCGGCATTTGGTCTATCTCCTTTATTCAGAAGCCTAGCGGTGGCAAAGACAATGGTATGGGCAGCCAAGTCCCATCTCTGGTTTTCCATAGCTAACCTCAATAGTCGCATAGCTTCCCCCTTGTCTGCCCCGTTAGGCGCGCTAACAGGGTCTGCATATAGCTATATAATAGCACATATGTTCTACTATGGCTATAAGGTTTTGTCATGATTTATTTAATTGATATTGCGGGATAGCCGTTATAAAATAGGCTGGGGTTAAAAATGACTGTTGCTAATCAACTTTACCAGCTACAGGAGATTGACCTAGCCATTGAGTCCAGTGAGCAGGCTCTGAGCCAGATTGCCAGCCAGCTTGGAGAAAGTAAGACAGTGGTCAGGGCTCAGGCTGAGCTCACTTTGGAGAACCAGCGTCTGGAAGAATTACGGCACCAGCAACATTCCGCAGAATGGGAGATAGATGACCTGGTGGCTAAGCTCGCCATTGCTGAAGATAAGCTATACAGTGGCGAGATAAGAAATCCCAAAGAGTTGACCAGCCTCCAGCAGGAGGTTGATGGGATGAGAGCCAGGCGTAGCCAGCTGGAGGATAAGGCGCTAGTCATAATGGAGCAGGTGGAGCTGGCTATGGCAAGTGTAGCCAGCAAAAGTAGTGAGCTTAAAACGTTGGAGGCGGAGTGGCGCAGCCAGCAAAAGCAACTATCTGCTGAGATGGAGCAGCTCAAAACCAAACTGTCCGACCTTAACCATAAGCGGCAACTGCTGTTAGCCAGGATTGACCCCCAGGCAGTTGAAGTCTACAGTGAACTCAAAAAACAAAAGGGGACAGCCGTGGCTAAGGTGGAACAGGGGATATGCTGTGGCTGCCGAATATCACTACCCATCACTGAGTTGCAGCGGGCAAGAAGTGATAGCCTGGTGCGATGCAGTAGCTGCGGGCGTATCTTATTCTTAGCCTAATCAAAGGAAAAAGCCGGTGAAGATAAAGAGAGTGGTAATACATGCCGACGGTGCCGCTGAGCCTAACCCGGGACCGGCGGCTATAGGTGCCACCATCAAGGATGAGCAGGGCAGGCTCATTACTTCTATTTCGCAACCTATTGGTCGAGCAACCAATAACCAGGCAGAATATAGAGCCGCTATTGTTGCCCTGGAAAAAGCTATTGAGCTGGGGGCTAAACAGGTTGACATAAAGTTAGACTCACAGCTAGTAGTCAGGCAAATTAGCGGACGATACCGGGTGAAGAATGCCGCTCTCAAGCCCTTATATCAACAGGTAAAGCACCTGCAAAGCTTACTGGAAGGCTTCACCATCACCCATATCCCGCGCCAGCAAAACAAAGAGGCTGATAATCTAGCCTATATAGCCTTAAAGTAACCTCATAAACTTTATTCTCTAAGGGCCAACATCCCTAGCATTGCCAGGAAGGCAAGCCCGGCTCCGAAGTAGAAGGGAGCTGCCGGACTGATAGTTTGCCACAACCAGCCAGCGAGCAGGCTAGCCGGTAAAAGGGTGAGACCGACCACACCGTGATATAGACCATAGGCGGTGCCCCGCTTTTCTTCGGTTACTAAATCAGCGACAAAGGCTCGGGCTACCCCTTCTACTATTCCATAGTAGATTCCATAACAGGCAAAGAGCACCCACACCTGCCACAGACTTGATGCCACAGCAAATCCCAGGTAAACCAGAGCATAAATAAACCAGCCCACGGTGATGACACGCCTTCTCCCCAGCCTGTCCGACAGCATACCAGCTGGTAAAGAGATAACCGTATAGGTAGCATTAAGCAGGACAAGCATCAATACTACATGGATAAGGGGAGCCTCCAGATTCTGTGCCCGCAAAATGACGAAGAAATCGCTGGAATTACCCAGAGTAAACACCGCCATAATAGCCAGAAATAGCTTGAAGCGGGTATCAAAGCCTGTTGTTTTTTTATTTAAAGTCAACCCACCGGGAGTGCTATCAATTGGCGAGGGTCGCCTCTCCTTCTCGCGAACAAAAACTAGCAGCACTAATACCGCCAGCACTGCCGGCACTACACCAACCAATACCAGCCACTGGTAGGTCTTTAGACTAAGTTGCAGCCCTCCACCCTGGACGAGATATATGATAATAGCGGCTATCGCCAGCCCCAGGACAGCACCGAAGGTATCCATAGCCCGATGCAACCCGAAGCCTTTACCTCTCTCTCCAGCCGACACTGAATCAGCCACCAAGGCATCGCGTGGTGAACTGCGGATACCCTTCCCAACCCTGTCGCTAAATCTAATCGCCAGCACGCTACCCCAGCTAGCCGCCAGATACATAAAGGGCTTGGCTATAGTAGAAATACTATAGCCCAATACTGCCAAAGGCTTACGCTTACCTACCTTATCACTAAGCCAGCCACTAAATATCCTAAAGACAGCATCAATGCTTTCCGACA
>DAOWJC010000032.1 GCA_030640595.1 Dehalococcoidia bacterium
ATTGCCTGCTTTCAGTCGCTTGAGCCCCAGCTCAGCCAGAAAACTGGCTCGCCTAAATAGGGCGGCTGAAGATGGTATTATTGCTTTCTGCCTGAGCTTCTTTCTTAGTTGTGTAGCGATAAATGGTATGAATTCCCCGCAAAATATAGTTTTTGTGGTTATCTGTGAGCATAGGGCTTCAACAGTGGTTATATGCCCATTAACAAGCTGACACCACTCATTGTGTTTTGTCTGGTATATAGCACTGGCAATCTCCCCTCTACCGGCATTAAATATCGGGCAAATAGGTAAACCGGTTTCAGCATGCTGGTAGGCTTCTACTTCCAGGGTGCTGATACCGACTATCGGGATTCCCAGGCTAAAGGCTAATCCCTTTGCCGTGCTGACTCCGACCCGTAATCCATTAAAGCTTCCCGGTCCTCTGGCGACAATAATGCAACTGGTAGATTGAAGGTTCAGGTTAGCCTGGTTTAGCAGGTGAGCCAGGTGGGACAGCAGTTCAACGGTGTGGTTTTCTCTACAGCGCCAGGTTAATTCGGCTAGCACCTCGCTATCTTGAACCAGAGCCAGGCTAGCTGTATCTGTTGAAGTATCTATAGCCAATTGCATAAGCTATTTTACGCCCTTTCTATGAGTTAAGGGAAAGGTTTTTCAGTTGCGCCAGTATTTCTAGGTAGCGTTTGCCGCTGGGTTTGAGTTGAAAGTTGCGCTCACTATCGGAAAGAAAGCTTATTTGAATCAGCAGGTGCTCTATTGGCAGCACGCTTAACCCCTTTTCTGCCCATTCTACTACACAAACGCCACTGCCATATAAATAGTCATCCAGTCCTAATTCTACAATTTCTTCTATATGGTCAAGCCGATACAGGTCTATGTGATATAGAGGCAGCCTGCCGTGGAGTTCTCTAACTATGACAAAGGAGGGACTGACTGCATATTCTTTGATGCCCAGTCCCCAGGCAATACCCTGGGTGAGACAGGTTTTTCCTGTTCCGAGGGCACCGACGAGGAGTAAAATATCACCGGGCAGAGCTAGCTCACCAATACGGATTCCGAGCCGCTGAGTCTGTTCTGGGCTATGGCTAATTAGTTCAAGGTAGCTCATATTGAGATTTTCTATCAACCTCACCCCCTGTATCCCCCTCTCCTTTCAAGGAGAGGGGGAGGATTACTTTTGAAGGGGCTTCGCCCCTTCAAACTTCCCCAAATAAACGAGCCTATGAAGTGAATTTAGTGGATTAGCTTCATCTTGTCGCAAAGTGCTCCCATCCTGCCTTATGTAGGCTAAAAGGATTTCCCTTGTTGTCAACCAGGGTTATCTCGCCGAGCTTATCAGCTACGATTTCACCGATTACCGTTATCGGGCAGGAGACTGCCATTTTTACCTTATCTATGACCTCGGCGCTTCCGGTAAACAAAAGTTCGTAGTCCTCTCCTCCCGATAGTGCCAGTTCAAGTGCTCTCTCACCGAAGTTAGCCTTGACTGCCGGCTGGATGGGCACACGGTCAACTTCTATTCGAGCACCAACCTGGCTTGCCTTACATATGTGGCTCAGGTCTGAAATCAGTCCGTCGCTAATATCTATAGCTGTTTTCACCCCTTGCTCTACTAGTAGTTGTCCTTCAGCTATTCGGGGGTAGGGGCGAAGGAAAGCCCCTTTTAGAGAAGTGGTAGCTTCAGGGTCAAATTGGAGCTTTTTGGTAAGCATCTCTACGCCAGCGGCAGCACCGCCTAAGTAACCGGTAACAGCTACTTTCTCACCGGGCTTGGCCGCTGAGCGGGTGAGTATGCCTTTATCCTGACTTCTGGCGCTACCAAATACGGTAATGGTAATAGCAACCAGTGGGGCGCTGCTGGTATCGCCACCGACGATAGTTACTTCAAACTGCTGTGCCAGCTCAATCATTCCCTTGTAGAGGGCGGTAACATCCTCTACTTCGGTATGACCCGGTAAGGCTAACGATACCAGCGCATATCTGGGCGTGCCACCCATAGCTGCAATATCGCTCAGGTTAGCTGCCAGTGCTTTCCAGCCCAGTTCATTCCAGGAGGCTGTAGCTAGGGAAAAGTGAACATCCTGGATTAAGGAGTCAACAGTTGCCAGTTGAATTGAGGTATCACCATGCCAGACGGCAGCATCATCACCAATGCCGATGATGAGTCGTTGCCAAGCTGCTGTCTGCTTGTCTTGGGCACGGTAAGCCATTTCAGCCAGGAGGTCAATCAGTCCAAATTCTCCTAGCTCTGAAACCTTCATAGTAGGATTGATTATAGCATGCTGTCTATTTGAGCAACAACTCAGTGTAGGGGACTAAGGAGAAGGGGGAAACTTTTAAGGAGAGCTGCCTTTAATAAACCTTGCTTGCCCAATCTATAAATTCTTGGTTACCGGAAAACTCTTGATAAAAATTCTCGGAAAATAAAACGTATATTTGGGCGCCAGGCATTTCTTCTTTCATATAGTTTAGCCAGTGGTCGAGAGCTAGAGGAACGTCCTG
>DAOWJC010000048.1 GCA_030640595.1 Dehalococcoidia bacterium
AGACTCAGCAGCATCCCGACTACTGCCGCCGAAGGTCTTCTCCCACTCCATATTCCCCGAGGCATCGGTCTTTATCAGGTAGGCATCAACACTGCCCGCACCGTAAGATTCTGTATAACCGGCAATGATGTAGCCACCATCCGTAGTCTGCTGGACAGAATGGGATTCATCCCAAGCACCTCCGCCGAATGTCTTCTCCCATTCCGTCTCAGGGGGAGGATTATCGGCGGCTGAGATCGGGCTGGTTCCCAATCCAACGGATATCGTCACTACCAGCATAACACTGACTAGCACTTTACTGATTAGGCTTTTGCTCAGCCATTTATATTGCTTCATCTGATACCTCCTTTCTGAACTCAAAACCCTTTACTAATTTTCTGTCTTCACTTTCCTATAACACCTTCTCTACCTCCTTGTGTCGGTTTCTGACTTCTTGTTTAGCATATGCTGTAGCATATACTGTAGTATATGCTCTTTTGTGGTCAAAATTAGGTTCCAAAGGTATCAACTTGGGTGGATAAAAGGCTCAACTTGATGAGCCTAAAGGTTCATTGCCTACGCCTCCCGAAGTCAGAACGGCAACAAAAGTGACAGAAGTATAATTTCAACTTCCTTATAAGGCTGATTTTGGGAGACTCTAGATAGGTTGCTAAACGACCTCTACCCCTTGCTTATGGCTTGACGAGTAGGTATGCTGTGAGTGTGCGAAATCTGCCCTTCAATGCTATTTTAGCACCGAATTCTCAATGAAGGTGCAGCTAGGTCGACTATATAGTCAGGTGGCTTGGGATGGCTGAAGACCGTGTTAGGGAGGCTCTGCTTTATGAGCACCTTGGGGACAAGGTGCAGTGCCATACCTGCGAAAGGTGCTGCCTAATCCTTGAGGATGAGTCAGGCTTCTGCGCTACTCGGAAGAATATCGGCGGGCAGCTTTACACCCTGGTGTATGGTGATATTTCCTCTATCAGTGCCAACCCTATTGAAAAGAAGCCCCTCTTTCATTTCTACCCCGGGACAAAAGCCTTAACTATTGGCAGTTGGTCATGCAACTTTACCTGTCCCTGGTGTCAGAACTATGATATAAGTAAATCACCCCAAAACATAGGCAAAGGCGAGTATATAAGTCCGGCGACATTTATTGAACTTATCACGAGATACCGTTGCCAAGGTAGCAGCGTCTCTCTTAATGAGCCAACTATGCTCTTTGAATATTCTCTGGATATCTTTGATTTAGCCAGGGACAAAGGCTATTACAATACTTATGTTACCAATGGCTACATGACGGTTCCGGCACTAGAACTGCTGGTGGCTCACGGACTGAACGCAGTGAATATTGACATAAAGGGTGAGGCTGAAGTAGTCAAAAGGTTCTGTACTGCCGATGTAAACATAGTTTGGCGGAATGCTAGCCGAGCCAAAGAGCGTGGAGTATGGGTTGAACTGACCACACTGGTCATACCTGGCGTAAATGATAGCGAAGAAGGGATAAGCGGGATTGCCCAAAGAATCAAAAGGGAACTGGGGAGTGACATCCCTTGGCACATTACTGGCTACTATCCAGCATACAAATTCAGAAGTGAGTCATATGTTCCGCCCACGCCAGTCAGCACCTTGGAGAAAGTAAGGGATATTGGTAAGGCGGAAGGACTAAAGTATGTATATGCTGGGAATGTGCCCGGACATCCGTATGAACATACCTACTGTCCTGGCTGTAACCAATTATTGATTGAGCGTTACGGTTTCAGTATAACCAAATATAACGTCAGCCCAGATAAACATTGCCCTTATTGCGGGGAAGAGATTCCTATAATCGGGGAACCAAATGTTCCTAGCTACAGAGGCTAGGTAAAAAGGTGGCAGGTAAAGCATATCATTGACCGGGGAAGAGATTGGCAATGGCAAAGTCCTTGATATATACTATATGCCCAAGGAATGCCGAGAGGAGGAACTATCATGAGCAAGGTGATCAAGGTTGGAGCCGCCCAGGTATCGCCAAAGTTCTTCGACAAGCAGCAAACTCTGGAAAAGACTTGTAAATACATTGAGGAGGGGGGAAAGCTCGGTCTGGACCTCCTTGTTTTCCCAGAAGTCTACTTTTGCGGTTATCCTTTTTGGCGTGGGGCGGTGTCGGTGAGGCAATCGACCGAATTGGCGGCTCAAATGATACGCACAGCCATCCGATGGGACGGTGAGGAGGCTCAGTGCATGGCGGAAGCTGCGCACAGGGCGAAGGTCAACTGTGTGATAGGCTGCAATGAGTTGTCCGACCGGCCGGGGAGCCTGACGATTTATAACTCCCTGATAGTGATTAGCCGTGATGGCAAAATCCTTGGTCGCCATCGCAAGCTGATGCCTACTCACTCGGAACGGGTCTACTGGGGCATGGGAGATGCCAGTGATATACGCATTTTCGATTTGGATATCGGGAAACTGGGCGCGACTATCTGCTATGAACACCACATGACTCTTCTACGCGCCGCCCTTGCCATCAAGGGTGAGGAGATTCACTGTGCCCTGTGGCCGGGGTGGTGGGCAGTAGATAAGCACCTTGGTGCCAAATCGGCTAAGGCTGAGTCTAAGACGTGCGACATCGAGTCAGCAATCCGCCAGCATGCAATTGAAAACCAGGTGTTTGTTATCAGCTCAAGCTGGTTTCTCAAGCCGGAAGACATTCCCTCTGAGCTGAAAGACGTGATGAAGTTTAACCTTGCTGTCGGCGGTAGTTGCATTGTTAACCCCGCCGGGCTGATTGTTGAAGGGCCTGTGTTTGAGCGTGAGGCGATCGTACATACTGAGATTGACCTCTCGGAGCGCGAACTGGCCAAGGCGTACGTTGACGGGGTTGGTCACTACTCACGGCCGGATCTATTGACGCTGAACATACGTGACGAGGCATGGTCACTGACCGGTCCCCAGAAACTGGGAGATACTGGCTTGGACGCCGAGCGTGCTCAACAGCTTTTAGACCTTCTGGAGCGTTATAACCTTACTCCGACTGAACTCGAAACGATTCTGGAAAGCCATCTAAGTGCTTCGGAGTAACTGAGCACTCCTGTTTCGCCGTTAGTAGTAGTCACCGAGCAGGTGGATGTTGCCCAACCTCACCCTTTTCACCCCTTGTGCCTTCGCCTCTGCCAAGCACTCCTCAGCGTGTCTTCTGGAAGTAGGTGGTAAATCGTTCATCATAAATTGGGGGTGGAAGGCAAGGAGAGCATAAGGGATATTGGGGTTAAGGGAGGAAATAAAGGCAGCGATGCCGGAGATTTCCTCCTTATCTATATATCCTGGGACGAGTAAAGTGCTGGCTACTAAAAAGGGAGGCGAAGGTCTCCTCTCAGTATACCCCGCCAGGAGCCGAAAATTTTCCAACGTCCGTTTATTGCTTGTGCCGCAGAGGGCAATGTGTAGCTCCTCGCTCCAGGCCTTAAGGTCAAACTTGATGCAACCACCGGAATTCAAGGAAAGCTCTGCTGCCTGTCTTAATAATGCGGGATGCATCGAGCCGTTTGTTTCCCAGCAGATGCGCAGAATCTTGCCCCTGTTCCTTTCTAGGGCTAGTCGTGAGACACGAATGGCATGAGGCAATTGTGGTGTTGGGTCACCGCCGAAGTAACATATACAGGCGGTACGGGCATCAACTGCTTGAGCCAGCTCCAGGGCATCAATCTTGCTTTGCTTTGTTGCTGAGTAGCGATAATGCCAGTTCTGGCAGAACAGGCAATCAAAGGAACAGGCCTGATAGAAAACAGCTAGATTTTTGTAACCAAACTCAGCTCGCTGAGAGTAGGCAAACTGGGGATAGCCAGCCCCAGTGCCACCGGGGCAGACCCAATCAGCTACGCAGTTAGTAGGCAGACTATCATAATACCAACTGACATTGCCCGTATCGGCAGTAGCCCCCGCCAGCTTATTTTCCCTGTTGATGCGCAGTCCGCAATAGCTCCTCTCTCCGGGGGCGAGACGACACTCATTAACACAGATGTGGCAGCTGTGTCCCTGTTCAGCCTTAGGCGGAGTATAAGGTAGGTCAAACGGTTTCCTGGCTCTGCTGTGGGCTTTGTCTATAAGAGGTAGCACCTCGGTGAAGTCACTTCGGATACAATCCACGCACAGACCCAGGGCTTGAGAAATAAGCGGCGACTCCCTGCCGCAATGTTGGCAACTGGTCATAATTCTAGCCCCCGGAATACGGATAGCCCTCCCTTTATTTTAGCATCAAATGGTATGGTGTGGCTTGCACAGATAGGCTTGTTATCGTATGATGCAACTGGCAGCAAGGTTAATGCAAGTTTGCCCTTACCAATGTGGATATGACTAAAGAACAGGCTGAAGTTAAACAACAAACCAAGCGAATTCTAAATAGGTTCGGTAGAAAAAGAGGGAACCTTGTGCCCATCCTGCAAAAGGTTCAGGGCAAGCTTGGCTATCTTCCCCGGGAAGCTATGCTGGAGATTGCCGAATTTCTCGGTATCCCAGCAATTG
The DNA here is from genome assembly GCA_030640595.1 of Dehalococcoidia bacterium. Taxonomy (GTDB): domain Bacteria; phylum Chloroflexota; class Dehalococcoidia; order Dehalococcoidales; family DAOWJC01; genus DAOWJC01. Next base: position 4,483 of record DAOWJC010000048.1, read on the forward strand.
ATGTTTATAGTGTGGTCACCTTTTACAATCAGTTCCGACTTAACCCCCCCGGGAAGCACTCAATAAGGGTATGCTTGGGCACCGCCTGCCATATGAAGGGTGGCTACATCACCTTGGATGCCTGGAAGAGAAGGTTGTGTATTGACCGGGGACAGACCACTCCTGACCGGGAGTTCGACCTGGATATTGTCGCCTGCGTTGGCTGCTGTGTTATGGCACCGGTATCTGTGGTAGATGATAAGCCACAGGGTAAGGTTGAACCCACCAAAGTAGATGGAATCCTGCTCTCGTTTAAGCTGAAAAAGGAGAAGCAGGGCAAGGAAAGTCAGTGAAAACGACCGGGCTTCAAAGTGTAGTCTCAACTTTTCGGGAGATAAAGAGTCGCGCCGAATCCCAATGGCAGGAACTCTGTAATAGTGGTAAACCAGTAGTTATGGTGGGCGCTGCCACCTGTGGTCGAGCAGCCGGGGCTCTGGGAGTAATCCGGGCAATAAAAGACGAGGTTAAGAAGCATAAGCTGGACTGCCCGGTGGTGGAGGTGGGCTGTATGGGGCATTGCTATGCTGAACCAATAGTTATTATAAGTAAGCCCGGGTATCCTCCTATCTGCTACGGGCATGTCAATAAAGTGATAGCTGAGAGGTTAATCAGGGAATTTATCCTCGGCGATGACCCTTGTCTTGAATTCGTCCTTGGTGCTCTGGAGGCAAATGAGCTTGTTCCCAGCCTGTCTGATTTCCCTCGAGCCAGGTTTGAGAAAAAGATTATTCTGAAAAACTGCGGTCACATTGACCCGGAACAGATAGAGCACTACCTTGCTAACGGTGGCTATACGGCTCTAGTAAAAGCACTCCAGATGCCGCCAGAGGTGATTATAAATGAGGTTGGAAGGTCGGGGTTAAGGGGCAGGGGTGGTGCCGGTTTTCCTACCGGGCAGAAGTGGGAAATCTGTCGCAATGCTCCAGGTAGACCAAAATATGTAATTTGTAACGGGGACGAGGGTGACCCTGGTGCATTTATGGACCGGGCTATCCTTGAGAGTGACCCACACTCGGTGATAGAAGGGATGATAATTGCTGGCTATGCCATCGGTGCCCGATACGGCTATATCTATGTTCGCGCCGAGTATCCTCTAGCGGTGCATCGTGTACGGATTGCTCTTCGCCAGGCAAGGAAACTAAATCTCCTGGGCAAGAATATTCTTGGCAGCGATTTCAGCTTTGATATCAGGCTGTTCCAGGGGTCGGGGGCGTTTGTCTGTGGCGAAGAGACAGCCCTTATCGCCTCGCTGGAAGGAGAACCGGGCATCCCACATCACCGCCCGCCTTACCCAGCAACTGATGGTCTATATGGAAAGCCAACCCTGATCAACAATGTGAAGACCTTGGCCTACATACGCCACATAATTGACAATGGGGCAGAGTGGTTTGCCAGTACTGGCACGGAAGAAAGTAAGGGGACGGCCGTTTTTGCTTTGGCGGGCAAGATAGTTAATACCGGGCTGGTAGAGGTGCCTATGGGCACCACCCTGCGCCAGGTCATTTTTGATGTTGGCAGCGGGATGCAAAATGGCAAGCGATTCAAGGCGGTGCAGATAGGAGGTCCCTCCGGCGGTTGCCTCCCTGAATCGGCTCTGGATTTACCTATTGACTTTGACTCCCTTACCGATGCCGGAGCCATGATGGGCTCGGGGGGAATGATAGTGCTTGATGAGGACGACTGCATGGTGGAGATAGCTCGCTACTTCCTTGAGTTCACTCAGAGGGAGTCCTGTGGTCAGTGCACTTTCTGCCGCCTAGGGACGAAACAGATGCTAGAGGTCCTGGATGAAATTACCAAGGGGCAAGGGAGAATTGAAGACATTGATATGCTTAGTCGGCTAGCCGAAGACATAAAGGCGGGGTCTCTCTGTGGTCTGGGAAAGACGGCACCTAATCCGGTATTGAGCACCCTGCGTCACTTCAGGGATGAATACGAGGCACATATCAAAGAGGGCCGGTGTCCGGCACTGATGTGCCGCGACCTCATCGCCTATTACATCATCCCGGAGAAGTGCGAGCGCTCCTGTGATGCCTGTGTTGGGAGTTGCACGACGGAGGCAATATCTGCTAATAAGAAGAGGATAAAGGTCATTGACCAGGAAAAGTGCGTCAAGTGCGGCACCTGTCTTAGTGCTTGTCCTCCCCAGTATAATGCTGTGGTGAGACTATCGCCTCCAAGTGAGGTGCCAGCTTCAAAGTAGGCAGATGAAGACAGTATCTTTAACCATAGATGGCAAGAAAATAAGAGCCCGCGAGGGAGAGAAAGTCCTGTGGGCAGCATTGGACAACGGTATTTATATACCCAATCTCTGTGCCCTCCATGATGCTTTAGAGCCTTTTGCTGCCTGTCGTCTGTGCTTTGTGGAGGTGGAAGGGAAAAAACAGCCGGTTACTGCCTGCACGGAGGCAGTAGAACAAGGCATGGTAGTAAACACTAGGGGTCCTGGTGCTTTGAGGCTGGCGCGCACCGCTTTTGAGCTACTTGTGGCTAGCCTGCCGGTAGACTGTGCTCACTGTCCCAGCAGCGGCTCCTGCGAGCTTCAAAAAATAGCCGCCCATCTGAGCATTAAGCTGAAAACAAAGCGTTTCCGGAAACTTCTCCGGGAACTTCCCATAGATTACAGCAGCCCCCTATTTATCTACGACCCCAACAAGTGTGTTCTCTGTGGGCGGTGTGTTTGGATATGTCGGGAGCGTCTGGGTATAGGCACCCTCGGTTTTGCCCACCGTGGTTTCGACAGGCTGGTTACCACTTTTGGTAGTGAGCCGATTTCTGAATCCAAGTGCCTAGACTGTGGTGAATGCGTTGTTGCCTGTCCCACCGGCGCCCTGGCTTTTAAGGATAGGCAGGGTATCAAAAGTGGGCTTGGGAAAGGAGGGTGAGACAATGAAAGCTTTAATCCTGGCTGGTGGCAGGGGAACAAGGCTTAGACCTCTCACCTATACCATGGCAAAGCACCTGCTGCCGGTCGCCAACAAGCCGATTTTGTTTTATGTGCTAGACCAAATCAAAGAAGCTGGCATTACCGATATCGGAATCGTCATATCTCCGGAGACTGGCTCTTCCATAAAGGAAGCGTTAGCCGGTGGCTCAAGGTGGGGGGTAAAAATCACCTACATCCTCCAGCCCGAGCCTGGAGGACTAGCCCACGCCGTCAAAACTGCTCAGGATTTTCTCAGCGATTCCCCCTTCCTGCTGTTTCTCGGCGATAACCTCATCCAGG
>DAOWJC010000100.1 GCA_030640595.1 Dehalococcoidia bacterium
ACCAGATGCTATGGCTGCTCATACTGCTTTTCAGGACGAGGGATATAAGGACGGGGCACTTAGTCTCAAGGTCAAACGATTAATAGCTCTAGGCATAGCACTCCGGGCTGGGTGCACCGCATGTATTCTGCATCAAACCAAGCTGGCGGTGGAGGCTGGAGCCGCTAAGAATGAAATCACGGAAGCTGTTTCAGTGGCCGTTGCCATGAGTGGTAGCACAGCCCTTGGCTGGTCTTGGAGAGTGTTTAAGCTATTGGAGGAACTAGAGAAATAGTAGCCATGCCTGGCCGGCAAAGGAGAGGGGGAGGGATATAAAAAGAGGGGCTTCGCCCCTCTTAAACTGCTCCTGTGTTATCACTTCGTTATACTTCCTTTCTATCCAGCTTTTCCTCACGAAATTGCTTTTCCAGAAAGACGATGGCTCTTATTTCCCGTACTAACTGAACTAGCACATATACAAACCATATCAGTAAAATAGCAACAAGTGGAGCATTAAACGCATCAGACACCCCTAACGATGTATTAGTAACTGATATTGCTACCGTTAGCATGCTTACTGCAAGCAATATTAACAGCCGATATAGTAATCCCTCCATCCTTAGTACCTGCTTAAACGCGCCATGACTTATCCTATGCTCAAAGTTAGCAGTCGCTAGAATAAAGAGGTAACTTGACAAGTACATGTATGCTTGTTGTTTTACAACCTCTTCCGTAGAGGGCTTTTTCCCCTCTGGAAGTTCTTCATACGACTTTGACAATTTACTAGCCACTTTATCTATAAGTCCTTTTAATTCGCCACGGGGCATCGGAGTCATCAAAGAAACCCCTGCTGATTTCAGGGTGAGTTCTTCAACCTCATCCCAAACATCCCAGAGCAGTTTACGTTTGGCGTCAAAGAATTTAATTAGCTGCTCTAAAGCATTTCTCCAGCGCCAGAATGCCGAGCTTCTTCCCTCACGGCTCCATTGCCAAATAATTAACACAAATGATACGACTATAGCAGTAAGAACGCCTAACGAGGTGCTTAAAGCAATTCCAATTGTTGAGAGACCCTGGTCTGAAATCACAATATATTCCCCGATGGAAAAATACCAGAGTACGCATAGCACTACAAGTGAAATGACTGTAATGGTAATTTCCCTAGCAAGTTTGGGCATTATTTTTAGCTTTTTCATACCTCTACCCTATTATATCACCCCACCCACCTCAACACCTCTTCCAGAACCTGCTGCCACTCCTTCCCCAGGCGTTTGGGGTTGAGGCGGAGCTGGGTTAAACTTACCTTTATGCCGTCTCTTAACACAGGTTCCAGTTGCTGTCGGTTGAAGTGCATGCCCTGAAAGCGTCTGAGCACGATTTGCCTGTCTTCAGTAGTTATGGACTCAATACCGGCTTTAGACGCCTGGATTTTGATTCTGAGGGCATACAGCAGGTTCTGTACCTCCGCCGGCAGAGCGCCAAACCTATCGCTGAACTCCTGAGCTAGAGCCTCTACTTCCTCAACCGCCTCTAGCTTTACCAGGCTCTGGTAGAGGCTTAATCTGGTATTGAGGTCGGCGACATATTCCTCAGGTATATAGGCTGCCAGGGGCAGGTCTATAGTCGGCGCTGGCAGGTGCGACGGCTTTACCTTCACCGCCAGACCAGCCTGTTTGGCTTTTAGCTCGTCAACTGCCTCAGCCAGCAGCCGACAATAAAGGCTGAAGCCAACGGCACTTATATGCCCGCTCTGCTTTACCCCGAGCAGGGTTCCCGCCCCTCTGATTTCCAGGTCTTTTATGGCGATGCCGAAACCAGCCCCGAGCTCGGTGGCTTCAAATATAGTCCTCAGCCGTTTCTCAGCCGTCGGGGTCAGGCGCTTCCCCCTGTCATAGACAAAATAGGCATGGGCAAGGTTGGCGCCACGACCTACCCGCCCCCGAAGTTGATATAGCTGGGTCAGTCCAAATTTATCAGCGTTGTTAACAATCAGGGCATTAACATTGGGCATATCCAGTCCCGACTCAATGATAGTGGTGCATACCAGGACATCGCTTTTACCCCGGGTAAAGTCAGCCATCACCGCTTCCAGCTCTGCCTCAGGCATCCGACCGTGGGCGATGGCTATATTAGCCTCAGGCACCAGGGACTGGAGCTTATCAGCAACATAGGCTATGGATTGAACCCGATTGTGAACAAAGAAGACCTGACCATTTCTTTCCAGCTCGCCAAGTATGGCTTCCCTGATTAGATGGTCATTATATTCGGCAACATAGGTTTTGATAGGCAGGCGGTCCTCGGGAGGCGTCTCCATGGTGCTCATATCCCTCACCCCAGCCAGAGACATATGAAGGGTGCGGGGTATGGGGGTGGCACTGAGGGTGAGAACATCCACCTCCCGCCTCATCTGCTTGAGGTATTCCTTATGGGCGACGCCAAAGCGTTGCTCTTCGTCAATGATTAACAGCCCCAAATCCTTGAAGACTACGTCCTTCTGCAACAGGCGGTGGGTTCCGATGCAGATGTCCACGCTGCCATTTGCCAGCCCGTCAAGGATAACCGGCTGCTCTTTTGGTGTCCGGAACCGACTTAATACCTCAATCCTTACCGGGAAGGCGTCCAGCCTCTGGCTGAAGGTGGCAAAGTGCTGCTCGGCGAGCACTGTAGTCGGCACCAGCACCGCCACCTGCTTACCATCCAGCACTGCCTTGAAGGCGGCACGAATAGCTACCTCGGTCTTACCATAGCCGACATCCCCACAGACCAGCCTATCCATGGGTTTGGCTTTCATCAAGTCCTCTTTTACCTGTTTTAGAACCTCTATCTGGTCGGGGGTCTCAAC
>DAOWJC010000080.1 GCA_030640595.1 Dehalococcoidia bacterium
AGGTCCAACCTTGCTGTAGAGATAGTCTAAAAGTTCCGACGGGGTTTTACCGGTCTTAATCATCATATCAAGGAAATAGAGACCAGCCAGGATGCCATCCCGCTCTGGTGTATGACCCCGGAAGCCATAGCCACCGCTTTCTTCACCACCAATGAGCGCATTTTCAGCGAGCATTATCGGAGCCACATACTTAAACCCCACTGACGTCTCATAGACAGGCACCTTAAATATTTCACCTAAACGGTAAATCATACTGGTAGTGGTTATTGTCTTGACTATAGCACCTCGCTCCCCGCGTATCTCCAGCAGGTAAAGGCAGAGCAGAGCAAAGACCTGGAGTTGAGTGAGAAACTCCCCCTTTTCGTCCACAATGCCAATGCGGTCGGCATCACCATCGGTAGCCAAGCCTACATTAGCCCTTTGCCGTCTAACCGTAGCCGAGAGCTTGGCTAAATTAGCTTCAATTGGCTCAGGTTGTATCATCCCGGGGAATAAGGGATTGCGCTTATTATTTATCTCTACTACCTTGATGGCTCCCCCACCCAATATTGTCTTAAAATAGCCAGCGCCAGCGCCATACATAGGGTCAACCACTATTTTCAGCCTAGACTGGCGAAGACTATCCAGGTCAACGAGCTTGGCTAGCTGGCGCGAGTAAACTGGGGCTAGGTCAACATATTCTACTAACCCTTGTTCTAAGGCTTCAGCCAGCGGCATTGTGTTTATTTTTCCTGTGGCAAGGGTAAGTGAAACATTCTTTTCTATTTGAGCTTCAACCTCAGGTAATGCACTGGAGCCCAACTCAGACTTATACTTAAAGCCATTCCAGTTAGCCGGGTTATGGCTGGCAGTTATGATGATAGCCCCGCCAGCCTTTTGAGCCAGAATACCATAGCTTATCACTGGCGTCGGGATAGCTCTGGGACAGAGATATACCTTTATTCCGTTACCGGCAACTACCTCGGCAACGGCTGAGGCGAAGTCTTCGGAGGCAAAGCGGGTGTCGTAGCCCACAATAAGCCCCCGGCTGGCTAAGTCCGCCTGTTTCAAATAGTCGACTACCGCCTGAGCGCAAACTCGCACATTATCAAAGGTGAAATCCTGGGCGATAATCCCTCGCCAGCCATCGGTGCCAAATTTAATCGGATTCTTTATCAACCTCACCCCTCTTTCGGTAACAGGTCACAAAAGTAAAACGAATTCCTTAACACTAATCCTCCCAAGGTATAGGCTATTCTCTCTTTGAATATCGGCCCATCAAAAACGAAGGAATGAAACTCTCCATTCTCACCGCCAGGGTCAACATTAGGCGGAAGCTCAGCTAAAAAATGCTCGTCAAACGTCCTGCCTATAAATCCCTTATCAAGAACCTTTGAATCAATACAGGTAATAACAGCCTGGAAGCCTAGAGCTATAAATGACCTTGCGAGTTCAGTAGTATCCCTTCCCCATATTGGGAAGATTCCCTTCATCCCTAACTCCGATAAATTATCCTCTCGATATTTCCTTACCCATTCCAAAAAGACATCACCAAAAACTACTAAGGAAACACCCTCTTGTTTAAACCTGGTGAGGGTTTCCCCCATTTTAGACTCATATTCCTCATTGGAAGAAGCCTTAGAAACAAAAACTTCCTCAATAGGCAAACCTAAAGAGTGTGCCTGCTGCTCAACCAAAGTCCTCGGCACACCGTGCATACTAATTCTGTCATAGTCCTCGGTTATTGTGGTTAGTAAAGCTACTATTTCATACTTTTTACCTTTTTGAATTTCATAAAGGCTTATAGCGCTATCTTTACCACCACTCCAAGCGAAGAGTACTTTTTCCATTCTTTTTTAGGTAACCCTATCCCCTTTATCCCCTTCCCCTTGATAAGGGGAAGGGGAAAGATTTGTTAGAGGGGCGAAGCCCCTTCAAACTTCCCCACTAAAGAACGACACAGGCAAGAAAGCCACAAGAATTTATCTAAAACCAAAGTAGCCCTCCCACCAATTCCATTCCTCAAGAGTGCCATAGTCACGGATAGCTAGATAAATATTCTGGAAAAGATTATCATAACCTTCATAATAATTTTCCCAGCCAGGAATAAGTGAGTCATCGCCGTATACAATGCCAGGTACTCTTCCTGCAAAGAGATACGAGAGATAGTATTCACCAGTTAATTCCGTCGCTTCAATAGCTACCCTGTATCCCTCTGGATACGCAATGACCCATGCGTGATAGCCACTGCTTGGGTCCCAAGGTGTGCGCCCAGTAGCAATATGAGCGTCAAACCCAGCAATCTCTAAAGCCCATTCAAGATAGGCTGCTGACTCGCTACAGTCGAACACATTAAGCTTGTAACCAGTTGGCGATACAAATTCAAAAGTCAAGAATTGGCACAGTTGTTCGTAGGTATTGGAATGATGTGTAAACCCCCCAGTAGAATAGTAAGCGTGAGGCACTTTTTCGTATTGGTCTAACAACCTTTGTAAGTCCCTATTCTCAGCCTCAAGCCTATTATAGCTACTTTGCAATGCAGACATCCTTCCCTGAAGTATGTCATAGTCTGAACGTAACGATTTGTAGTCCGATTCCAGCGAATTATAGTTTGATTCTAGCGTAGTATATTTTGATTGGAGCACTGCGTAATTTGATTCTAGCGAACTGTAATTGGACTGAAGCGAATTGTAGTTTGACTCAAGACTGACATAGCTTAATTGAAGTTCATTCAGTTGTCCTGTCATATCAGTAATCTTAATTCCGGAGAAGACACCTCCACCTGCCAATAATGTTGCCAGCACTATAGTAGCAATCCACTGTTTCATTCCCCCTCCTTCATTATCACCTTAAACTCTTCTTATCACCCAGTGCCTCTCTTCTCAGAATTTCGGCTTTGTCGGTCTTTTCCCAGGGGAGGTCAAGGTCATCTCGCCCGAAGTGCCCGTAGACAGCAGTTTGTCTATAGATGGGGCGGCGGAGGTCAAGGGTTTGGATAATGGCTTCCGGTCTAAGGTCAAAGTGCTGGTTAACCAGCTTAAGTAAGACCTCTTGGTCAACCTTAGCCGTGCCGAAGGTCTCA
>DAOWJC010000074.1 GCA_030640595.1 Dehalococcoidia bacterium
AGGATAGATATATCAAAGGTGCCACCACCGAGGTCATAGACAGCGATAGTCTCATCCTTCTTCTTATCCAGCCCGTAGGCCAGGGATGCAGCCGTTGGCTCGTTAACTATTCGTAATACCTCCAGCCCGGCTATCTTACCGGCGTCCTTGGTTGCCTGCCGCTGACTATCGTTGAAATAGGCAGGCACGGTGATTACGGCTTCAGTAACCTTTTCACCAAGGTAGGCCTCGGCATCCGTTTTAAGTTTTTGTATAATCATAGCCGAGATTTCCGGTGGACTATACTCCTTATTACCCATCACTACCCGTGAATCACCATTGGGGGCTTTTGTTACCTTGTAACTCTTACGACGGGCATCTTCTTCTATCGGGAGTTCCCGTCCTGCCGGTTCTCCCCACTTGCGTCCCATAAAACGCTTGATGCTATAGATGGTGTTCTCAGGGTTGACGATAGCCTGTCGTTTAGCTATCTGCCCGACCAAGCGCTCACCATTCTTACTTATGGCTACTACTGATGGAGTGAGATTACTTCCCTCAGCGTTGGGGATGATTTTTGGCTCTCCACCCTCCATCACTGCCACCTCACTGAGAGTTGTGCCCAAATCAATACCTATAACCTTTGCCATTATTTATTCCTCCTTCTCTTCCTCTTCTCCATTGCCCACTACTACCATAGCCGGGCGAATAACTCTATCCTGAAACTTGTAGCCCTTTTGCAACTCCTCAATAACTATCCCCTCTTTGCCTTTACCGTGCATCGCCGCTTCGTGAAGCTTGGGGTCAAATGGTTCACCCAGCGCCTTTATCGGGGACAGTCCTTGTACCTCCAGGCTTGCCTGTAGCTTGCGCTCGATGAGCCTGATACCATCAACCCAGGTAAGTCTGGTTAGATGGGGTGGAATAGAGATAAAGGCTCGTTCTAAATCATCAAGAATAGGCAGAAGGTTAAGCATAAGGGTAGCGTTGGCAAACTTGGCAATTTCCTCCTTCTCCTGCTCACTGCGCCGCTTGTAGTTAATGAAGTCTGCCTGGGCTCTTTGCCAGTTAGCTAGATAGCCTTCCGCCTTCTCCTTTTCCTCAGCCAGGGCTTGCTTTAATGCCTCTATATCTTCTGTCACAGCCTCTTCTTGTTCTGCTTTGCTGGTTAGGCCTTCATTAGTTTCTTCTTGTGCCATTATTCTTTACTCCTTATCAGTCGGTATTATCCAAGTTTAGCTCAGGGATGTTTCTCTTCCATATAGCTCACTCGCCAGTCCACTCAATACCGAGGCTAGATAGCCGACAACGGAGATAGTGCGGGCATAGGGCATTCGGGTAGGTCCGATTACCCCTATGGTGCCCACAACTTCTTCAGGCAGACCATATCGGCTGATGACCACGCTGTAGTTGCGGATGACCTCTGCTTTATTCTCCTGACCTATAACTACCTGCACCCCATGGCTGGACAGCCCTTGGGGGGTGATAATCCTCAGCAGGTTTCTATGCTCAGCTAATTCCATTAAGGCTAGCATCCGCTGGCTATGGGCAAACTCCGGCTGGCTAAGCATAAGGTGCAAGCCAGTGAGGTAAGGTTCCGCATATTCCTGCTCATCCTCAGCCTCCATTATCTTTAGCAGGCAATCGGTTACCTGCTGTTCGGTAGGGGGAAGCCCTATGCCTTTAGCTGAAATCTGTGAGCTGGTTAAACCAGAATAGGCTGCATTTAGTTTATTGGCGATAGCCGTTAGCTCCGTTTGAGATATAACCTCATCAAAGGTTATTAGCTGTTGCTTTATCCTGGCTCCATGAAGGATAAGGACAACCAGTGCCAGCGAGTCTTGCAGGGCGACCAATTCCAGATGCTTGAATTGACAGTCTGCCGGCTTGGGCATACTAACTATAGCTATATTCTGAGCTAACTGAGCGGTAACTGTTGACGCCAGGCTTAGCCACTCCCCCAGTTCCTTCTCCACCTGGTGGAAGAGGTGGCTTATCAAACGCTGCTCGGTTAAGGGCAGCCTGATGTCACTCAGAGATTCCACATAGTAGCGGTAGCCTTTATCTGAGGGTATGCTTCCGGCTGAAGGGTGATGGCGGGTAATATAACCCTCCTGCTCCAGGTGTGCCATCTCATTGCGGACGGTGGCTGGACTTACCCCTAGCTGATAACGATTGACGATGCTCTGTGACGGCACCGGCGTCGCTCGGGCAACATATTGTTCCACTATAGACTTGAGGATTGTCTCTGTTCTGGGAAATAGCATCTCACTCCTTTTAGCAGTCAAAGCCCGAGACTGCTAATCACTATTTAATTTACCACCTCTAGCCATTACTTGTCAAGAGAGATGTAGTTCTTATCACCTTATCATTTAACCTTGCATAGAATTAATTATTGATATATACTATTTCATCAATAGTAATTTTGGGGGGTGAATCATGAGGTTATCGTGTCTTCAGGAGAACCTAAATCGGGGGCTTGGTGTGGTGGGGAGGGCAGTAGCTACTAGAACAACCCTGCCTATAACCAATAATGTCCTCTTAGCTACAGACCAGTCTCGTCTCAAGCTTGTTGCCACCAATCTGGAAATGGCTATTAGTTGCTGGATTGGTGCCAAGGTAGAGGAGGAAGGGGCAATTACTGTTCCTGCCCGACTTCTCACCGAGTTTATTAGCTCCCTGCCCAGCGATAAGGTTGATATTAGCCTTTTCCCTCGGACTAAGACCCTGGGATTAAAGTGTGCCCGATTTGAGGCGCGAATCAGCGGGATTGATGCCAAGGATTTCCCACCTATTCCCAAGGTTGATGAGGGTATTACCACCAAGGTTGAGGTAGAAGCCCTTCGTCAGGGGATTAGCCAGGTTGTCTTTGCTGCTGCTACAGAGGAGTCTCGTCCGGTACTGACCGGTGTTGATGCCGAGTTTGATGGTGATTTACTGACGCTGGCAGCAGCAGATGGCTTTAGATTAGCTGTATACAAGTTACCTCTGGCTACTCCAGTTAGCCAGAAGACCGAGGTCATTATTCCAGCACGGACTCTGGCTGAGTTAAATCGGTTGGCGGCTGACCAGGAGGAGGCTATTGAGATAACGGTAAATCCCAATAAGAGTCAGGCCCTATTTCGCTTGAAGAATACTGAGCTAGTATCCCAGCTTGTTCAGGGCACCTTCCCTCAGTATGCTCAGCTTATTCCCCAGAGCTACAATACCCGGGTAGTGGTCGATGTTGCCCAATTCTTAAGGGCAACCAAGACAGCCTCTATCTTTGCCCGTGATGGTAGTGGCATTGTCCGTTTGGTGATGACACCAGGTACTGAGCTAACCCCGGGTAAGTTAGCAATTTCAGCCCGCTCAGAGGAGCTAGGTGATGACGTCGGCGAGATTGACGCCATTGTTGAGGGAGAAGAGGCAAAGATTGCCTTTAATGGCAAGTATCTAACCGATGTGCTTAGCGTGCTTCACGAGTCGCAGGTAGCTCTGGAAACTACCAATCCATCAAGTCCTGGCGTTGTCCGCCCGGTAGGGGTGGACAACTACATCCATGTCGTCATGCCGATGTTTGTCCAGTGGTGATAAATTTAAGATTTTATCAATGAATTAGAGGGCAAGATACTCAAAGCCTCCTTGGCATTGTTTGTCATTTCACAGGTTAACTTACCACCCACTAAAATTATTGGAACCTAACGCATGACTTAACCAGATGTTAAATAGATTTTAGCCAGCAGTTTCAAGAATATCAATACCCATTTACTTTTTCTGACAAATGGCTTAAAATTAATGCATCAACCATTTATTAGGGTTAACTAATTATGGAAAGACGTATACTAATCGGAAGCAAGATAAGAGCAGCACGTAAGCAACTAGGCATGTCCCAGACTGCCCTTGCCAAAGCACTAGGACGCAGTCACGTAGCTATCTCAAAGATAGAGCGCGGCATCACAAAGCTCGAAGTAACCGACCTAGATCACCTTGCACGTGCGTTAGGTCGTACCTTAGATTACTTTACTGGCGATATAACTAGTGATATCCCTTCACCACCTATCACGCCTGAACAGCTTAGAAATCTATGCAGCGCAATCCCAGTGGCAATTCCAATTATTAGCCAAGAAGACTCAGTACAGCGACCCCAACAGATATTAGGGTATTCCTATTGGCATCAAGATGAGGTCGGCGGAAGAGAGATAATAGGTCTAAGGATAAAAGACGCACCAATTCCTCCCCTCATTGAAAATGGAGACACCGTCTTCTTCACAGTTGGCACAGCTGCAAAGAGTGGCAATGTAGTTGTGGTAAGAGTTGATAACCAGTTATTAGTGAAACGATTTTGCAAGAGGGGGGAGACAATTACATTGGAGGACGACCACGCTGGAGTTATGAAGCCAGATAACTACACAATCGAGGGAATCGTGATTCAGGTTTGCAAGAAACTGTCCTCACTTGCTAATGATGACCACTAACATCATTGTTACCTCTGCTTTTCCTTAGCTACCTCAGGGTTAGGTAGCAGTTAGCTAATTATTTTGCTCCTAGAACATTCCATGATGCACATTCTCATTCACTGATTCGGTAGTCATATTACTAAATTCAGCTCTAAAGCCTCGTATTACTCAGCCTTATTTAGGGCACGTTAGTTAGTTGTTAATACTAACCTTTACCTAAACAATTCTTTAAGAAAGATTTCGCTGCTGTCTCAAACGCACTGGTGAGAAACATGGGTTTAAACATGCTGGGAAGAATGGAATTCTGGTTCCATTACGTGCAAGGCTGAAGCTGCTTTCAGCAGGCTCTTAGTGTAGGCTTGCTTCGGCGCCGTCACAACTTCACTTGCGGCACCTTCTTCGATTATCTTGCCGTCTAGCATTACGGCTATTCTGTCACTGACCTTTCTGGCGGCGGCGATATCGTGGGTAATGAAGAGCATACTCAACCCTCGCTGTTCTTGTAGATTGAGTAATAGCTTTAAAATTTTAGCCTGCACACTTGCGTCCAGGAAGGTAGTGGGCTCGTCAGCAATAAGCAGCTCTGGGTCTAACACCATTGCCCGAGCTATGGCCGCTCGTTGTATTTCGCCACTGCTCAATTGGTGAGGATATTTGTTCAGAAAGTCGCTGGTTTGGGGTAACTCCGCCTCTCCCAAAACCCGCATTGCTTTATGCTCCCGCTCTTCCTTCGTTCCTATACCCTGAACGTCGAGTGGTTCCATCACTGCTTCCAGTACCGACAGGCGGTGGCTCAGTGATTCTCCGGGATTCTGGAATATCATTTGTACCTTTTTATAGAAATCCTTTCCCCGGATATTAACCTTGACATCCTCAAGGTATACTGCGCCCTGGGTAGTCTGGTAGATACCCATAATTGTCTTCGCCAGGGTTGTCTTTCCTGAGCCACTTTGGCCCACCAGGGCCAGTGTCTCTCCCGCCTCAATATACAGGTTTACCGAATCGACAACCTTGCGTGAGCCAAAAGATTTAGTTAAGTCATTAGTTGATAAAAGAGTTATAATACCGCCCCGGTGACAGGCGATGCAGCGCCCTTGGCCCGACAGGAGTTGCGGTGTTTCTCTTCCACAAACGTCTATTACCTGGGTACAGCGTGGATGAAACGGGCAGCCACTGACCGGGCGGCTCATCCTACCCTTAATGCCCTGAAGGTCCTTTACCGTGGTCATATTAGGGTAGGCTCGAATTAAAGCCCTGGTATACGGGTGCCTCGGCCGGGAGAGCACGTCTTGACATCGGCCCATCTCCATAATTTTGCCACCATAAAGCACAGCTATCCTGTCAGCCAGCTTGCTGGCAGTGTCCAAGTCGTGCGTGAATACCAGACTGGTACGGTCTTTACCTGTTTTCTTGAGCAGTTCTCTAACCTCAGCTCTGGTGGCGGCATCAAGAGAAGACAGCGGTTCATCCAATATCAGTAGCTCAGGGTCGTTGGCTAATGCCATAGCGATGAGAGCCCTTTGCTGCTCGCCACTACTAAGCTGGTGAGGGTAGGCAGAGAAACGATTTTGAGGAAGGCCAAAATAATTCAGTAACTCTGTAGCCCTATCTTGAGCTTCCTCCCTGCTTTTTAGCCCATGCTCTATTATAGGCTCCATAACCTGATTCAGGACGGTATAGACGGGGTTCAGCACATTGTTCACATTCTGGAATACCATGGCGATTTGTTTCCACCTTATCCGCTGCATCTCCCGGTCAGGCAGCTCTAGGAGGTCTTTTCCATTAAAGCGGATAGTGCCCTGAACAGTGCCCTCCACCAGGCGCATGATGCTCAAGCCCAGAGTAGTCTTACCCGTGCCTGACTCACCAACAATAGCCAAGGTTTCCCCTGCCTCTACCTCAAGGTCTATCCGGTTGAGGATGATGTCCTGACCGTAACTGACTCTTAAGTCCTTAATCTCAAGCAATTTCGGTACCTCTCAATCTAGGCTCAATGACTGGTTCGGCGGCGTGCCCGATAAAGGTCAAACCAACTATGGTCAGCGATAAAGCTATCCCGGTAGGAACCAACCACCACTGCCAGACGTTTAGGTAGCTGAAGCTCAGGGCATCACGCATCATCATGCCCCAGCTGACCACGGTCGGGTCAGTTATCCCCAGGAAAGCCAGTCCTGCCTCCATGAAGACGGCTCTACGTACACTGTAGATGAAATCGACCAGCAGGATAGGTCCGAGGTCAGGCACTATATGGCGCCAGGCAATGTAAAAATGATGAGCCCCAAAGGATCTAGCTGCGGAGACATGCCCCCTCTCTTTTAAGGAAAGGGCTTGTGCCCGCATAATTCTGGCACCACCCTGCCAGCTCAGTAGTGATAAGAGAAGTATAAGAGTTAGAATACTCGGCCTAATGTAAGCTGCGACCAGGATAATAATAATCACCATGGGAATTATGATGAAGGCGTCGACTATTCTCATCACTACCTTTTCATAAAGCCCACCGATTAGGGCCGCCGATACCCCGAATATAGTACCCAGTAATGTGGATAGAATGCCCACGCCGAATCCAACCAGTAGTGAGGTTCTGGCACCAAAGACTAGACGGCTCCAGATATCCTGACCCACATGATTCATACCCAGCCAGTGGCTTAAGGAAGGAGGTAGTAGAGACCAAGCTGATTGCTGGTAGGGGTCATAGTGGGCCAGCACCGGTGCCAAGAGAGCCACCACTATCATTACCAGCAGAATGGTGAGCCCGGTCTTGCCGGGGCCGCTCTCTTTTATTTCCTTTTTTAAGTCAATATGCATAGCTCACCCTCGGGTCAAGCTTCGGATAGGAAAGGTCAACCAGAAAGTTGGCTACCAACACGAAAATAGCCACCATCAAAAAGACCCCTTGAATGATAGGGTAGTCGCGGGCTAGCAGGGCTTCGTAGGTGAGATAACCTATCCCAGGGTAGGCAAAGACTAGCTCGACAAAGAGAGCTCCGGTAACCATTCTACCTATCCATATACCAGTTCTGGTGACCACGGGCAGCATGGAATTTCTGCCAGCGTGCCGGTATTTGAGTATTCTCTCTGATAAGCCCTTGGCCTTGGCAGTAAGCATATAAGGCTCTTTGAGTACCGTAATCATGGTATTTCGGGTAAGGAGATAGCCACTGGCTAAATGGGCCAGAGTCAGGGCGGTCACGGGCAGGAACAGATGCCTCAGCACATCCAGCACCAGGGCTATGCCTGATAGGCCTGAATAGGGAGTTAACGCCCCTGCCAGGGGGAAAATTCCTAGCGTCACGCCAAAAAGGATAAGGAG
>DAOWJC010000073.1 GCA_030640595.1 Dehalococcoidia bacterium
ATCAATTAATAGGCTGATAAGCCTTGAGTTTTGTGATTCACAGTTGTGTGCCCCCAAGACCTGGATATTCATCGCTTTCTTAGAGCCCTCCTTTATTAATTTGAGATGAGGAAGGGGTTAAAATTTGTTTCGTAGTCAAAGGTGTCAATTGCCTCTTTTTTCTTTAAGAAGTTGACCACGGCGTAGGTAAATGGGGTAGCCACTGTTTCATAGCCTGTTTTTAGTAGCCAGTGAGTGAGAATAGTTATGCCTATGAAGGATAAACCGAATCTACCAATGTAAGCTATGGTGATAAATACCGCGGTGTCTAGTCCCTGCCCGACAATGGTAGAGCCGATAGTCCTCGTCCACAGCCAGCGCCCTTTAGTCGCAATCTTCATCTTAGCCAGGACAAAGGAGTTGCTAAATTCGCCGACTACATAGGCTAAGAAAGAGGCAGCTAGTATTTGAGGGGTATAGCCTAGGATGCTTTCATAGGCTTCCTGCCCTCCCCACACTGAGACGGGTGGCAGGAGTCGACCGAGCCAGATAGCGATAACAGCGATAAGGTTACAGAAGAAGCCGAGCCAGATTACCCTTCTGGCCAGGCGATAGCCATAGAC
The DNA here is from genome assembly GCA_030640595.1 of Dehalococcoidia bacterium. Taxonomy (GTDB): domain Bacteria; phylum Chloroflexota; class Dehalococcoidia; order Dehalococcoidales; family DAOWJC01; genus DAOWJC01. Next base: position 603 of record DAOWJC010000073.1, read on the forward strand.
CTCGGTAAGAATATCACCAAAAATGTAACTTAGGGGGAAGATAACTATAGCTGCTGGCACGGATACTGGTTGCCCCAGAAGGCTTATCCCAAGGCTTATTGGCTTGACGGCAATGATATTAGCTGTAATCAGGCAGGTGACAAAGATGGCTGCAATAATCACAAATCGGTGAGAGACATTCATTATTAAAGCCTTTGCCGTCTACACCCTGCTGTTACTAAATCCAGCGCTGGCGATGGAAGAAGTAGAGCATGCCGCCAATAATGGTTAGCATGATAAGGAACACAAATAGAAGGGAGTAGCTGGAGTTTTGGAATGGTAACGGGATGTTCATTCCGTAGATACTGGCGACTACAGTAATAGGTAGAAGGATGGTAGCAATGATGGTCAGCATTCGTATGACGTCATTGGTGCGATTAGTAGCCAGTGAATCATGGGTATCGTTTAGTCCTTCAATAACCTCTTTATATTCATCCAAAGCATCCCAAATCTTATCTACATGGTCAACCGTATCCCCGAAGTAAACTGCCATATCCATCTTGGTAAAGCGGCGAACCTTTGGTTCCAGACTGCCGATAACGGCTCTCATTGGCCAGATGATGCGGCGAAAAGAGATGATGTCTCGCCGAAGTATGGAGATTTCCTTTACTGTGCCACGCATTCCATTGGAGAAGATGTTGTCCTCAACACTCTCAATATTGTCAACAATCTTATTCAATATCGGTAAGCAGTAATCAACTAACCTATCAACAATGCGGTAGAGGAGATAACTAGAGCCCTGGCCGAAGTTCTCTTGCTGAGATTCTTCATCAATCTGGCATTCCTTGAATAGCTTTACCAGTGGCTTAAGCTCCCCTTTGTGCAGGGTAATGAGGTAATTTTTGCCAATAAAAACAGATAACTGGCTGGTGGTAGTTGCCCGTGCCTCTTTATTGAATACCGGGAAATGGAAGACTAAGAACAGATAGTCTTTATACTCATCTATTTTAGGTCGCTGTATTCGGCTGAGGCAGTCATCCAAGTCCAGGGGATGGAAGGGGTAATTTTGAGCCAGGTATTCTGTCTCCCGGTCCGTTGGGCTCTCAATGTTGACCCAGGTTAGGTCGCCCCAGGTAAGCGACTCCAGATTTAGCTGTTTCTCCTCTTTTTTGACCCGAGAGATAGTCATGGTAGATTATCCTTTCCTCAGAAGCTTGGATATATTTTACCACAATTATTGCTAAATAGCATCTAGCCTGATATATTGTTTTTAGGTTAAATGATGAAGCCCCCTTGGACACACAAGATTACCCTTAAAATTAAGAAGGCACTAGGAATGAACGTATTCCTGTGTGATAGCTGCAAATGGAATTGGCGTACTGCCTGTCACAACCCGGTGCGCCCCAATGCCACCTGGTGCCCTGACTATGAAAAACGGGGAAAGTAACTCTGTCACCGAAGTTCTCCCAATTCTTTATTATACTGTTTTATATACTCAGTGCCGTATCTTTTGAAATAACCGATAAAACCCATAATACTGAGCTTTGCCAAATTGAGGTCTCTGCGGCGTTCGTTCAAGGGGAGGCTATCAATTCGGGCTAAGGTGCCATCTTTTTCACGGATTTCATTATATATCTCCTGCCAGTTAGCTTTCTTCTCCAGACAGTCAGCGATTATGTTACCCCATGAGATTAGCTGTTGCTTAAAATAGCGGAGCTTATCAGGGGCATGTGTGGCATAGCCAAAGTGGGCGTAATACAAACTCGTGGCGCCAAGGCGGATTAACTTATCCAACGAAGTTAGTGCCTGCTCAAGATTAAAGGGAGGGGGTGTGTCTAGCATAATTAAACCTCTGATGTAGACCCCGGCTGCGTCGCCGACAAATAGCCTCCCTTCTTTTCTGTCGACAAAGCTCAGGTGATGTGATGCATGCCCCGGGGTATTTATCACCTCTATCTCCATGTCACCCAGGTTAAGCAACATCCCGTCTTTGGCTAAAATTATCCTGTCTTCAGGCACAGGCTCTACCGGGCCATACTTCAAGGCTAGCTTTCCCAGAGCTCGCTGGCTAGCCTCCCATAACCTTGCCGGGTCGATTAGATGTCGCCCGCCTCTTTCGTGAACTATGACTATAGCCTTAGGCATTTGCTTTATTGCTTTGCCAATACCGCCAGCGTGGTCGAGGTGGATGTGGGTAGCAAAAATATAGCTTATATCCGCGGGATTTATATTTAGTTCTGCCAAACCTGACACAAGGTTTTCTACGGATACCGACGGCCCGACATCAATCAGGGCTACCTTTCTGGCTTTTAAGACATAGACGCTAATGAACTTTTTAAAGCCAGGGATTGGAGGTGCTACATCGATAAGCTTTAGGTTATGAGCTAGCGTATACGTTTTCACTGGGCAACTTCACCTTTATGTAGCTAGTATTTTCCCACCGCGCCCCTTGCTAAACGACCCGGAAATAAGCACGCGGGATTGACAGCTCAATTTGGATTATGCTATATTCTGCCTGCTGGCAGCGTAGCTCAGTGGTAGAGCAGAGGACTCATAAGCCTTTGGTCGTGGGTTCAAATCCCTCCGCTGCCATTTATTCTTCTTGTATTTGAACCTTCATGCAGATACCAGTGTAACATTTTGTTATACTCGCTTTACTTCACCTCTTTACCTATCCAATCCAGGTAATCTTGATTGCCGCCCACGATAGGCAAAGCAATTATCTCAGGAACATCATAGCTATGAATCTCCCTAACTAATGTAACAATTTCGTTTAATAGTGATGTTTTAGTCTTGACGATTAGAAGGCTTTCCTGAGCTGAATCAAGCTTATCCTGCCACCAAAAGAGTGAACTAACCTTTGGCACGATATTGACACAGGCAGCTTTCTTCTGATTAAGCAGCGTGCTTGCTATTCGCTGTGCTTCCTCAGCGTTAGCTGTAGTAATAAACAGGACTGTATAAGCAAAGTCTTCCATCGTTGTTTCAGAGCGCCTCCTATATTATTGAAAAGCAATAGCCCAAAGCCAGGGCTGTTAGGCAGATAACCGTCAGGTAGATAAGCAGGGTTTTACCGCCAAATTCCTTTCTTAAGACTAGAATAGTCCCCCAGCTGGTAACTGGTCCTACTATTAGTAGCACCATTCCTGCTCCAATATTCATCCCCTGCGATATGAAGGCATCCACCAGGGGGACGCTAGCCGTAGAACAAATATACATCATCAGACCAAAGATAAGGCTGAATAGATAGCCTAAGCCACCGCTAAAATAATCTCCAACAAATTTCCCCACCGGCGTAATGGCTGCCACTAATGCTGCCAGAGCCAAGCCTAAAAGTAGCTCAGCCCCAATCCTCTTAGGCATATCCACAAAGCCGAACCTTAAAGCAGAAACCAATCCGCTTTTGATGCTCCTCACCGGTTCACCCATAATGGCATATTTATCAGCTTCTCTGGCAAAGGTTGCTTGACAGTGGGGAGAGCAAAAATAGTAACTCTTACCTTTATACTTTGTTTCTAATGATTTGCTCGTGCTCACGCTCATCCCACAAACGGGGTCAACGGCAATCTCCTCCATCTGACCTCGAGGCTTAAACTTAATTAGGTTACCGAATACGCCCATAATAAGCCCCATCAAAATCACAGCAAAGAATATGAACACGGCGAACTTTATGCCAAGTAGGGCATAACAGACCAGGAGAGCGGTTACGGAGGTAGCTGGCGTTGCCACCAGAAAGGCTAACACTGGTCCCAGCCTGGCTCCTTTTTCGTGGAGGCTCACCGCTACCGGAAGGGAACCTATGCAGCAAATGGGGAGGGCTGTTCCGACGAGAGTAGAGTAGAGGAGTGGCTTTATCCCTTTCCCACCGAGGTGCCTCTCTACCCAACCGGTAGGTACAAACTCGTGGATTAGACCACTCAAGAAAAACCCTATAGCCAGGAAGGGCAATACCTCAATGAGATAATCCTTAAATACGATGAAGAATTGGGTTATCATGCTCATTTTCCTTAACCCCGGCGGGGGTATATCAGCTCGTTAAAGACTGCCGAGGAGATTTTACCATTTCTTAGGTATTTTATTCACCTCCGCTTCCCCGGCTCTGCCCTAAATATTATTGCTATTACCATTATACCCATAGTATTCTATTATCCATAGGCTTATAAGAGGTCGTTTATAGGGAAGGCAGGAAGATAATGTTGTTATTCGGGCACATCGGGATTACAGCAGGGGTGGTTAAAGCCTGCGATACTTTAGTGTCTATGAGTAGACCTGATAATAGTTATGAGCCTGGTTCTAACTCGAGGTTTGGCATAGTTATCCGTAAGCAGCGGTTGCGTCTCCACCACTTGCTGAGTGGGATTAAGGGTCGGATAGGTTCAATTGATTATCGTATTGTATTGCTGGGCTCACTTCTACCTGATATTATTGACAAGCCACTGTGGTTACTCGCCGTTGGCTACATTGCCCCTAGCGGTCGTGGTTATGCTCACACTTTATTATTTAACCTGGCTTTGTTTATCTGTGGTCTGATTCTCATTAGATATAGAAAATCCTGGCTGTTAATTATCTCACTTTGCAGCTTTATGCATCTTATCTTTGACCAGATATGGAATAGTCCTGTTGTGTTATTGTGGCCTCTGCTGGGACCGTTACCTGAGAAGGAAACCACTGGCTGGTTGTTTAATATAATCCAGGCGCTGTTTTCATACCCAAGTGTATATATTCCAGAAATTATAGGACTGATAATAGTATTATTATTTGCCTATAGATTAATCATAAGGAGAAGTTTCATTAGTTTTATCAGGAGTGGAGCTGTTTAGTGTATGGTTATTACACCCTTCAATTGGACATAAATATAGTGTATGATAAGCTAGTATCAGGTTATTTTTCAGACTGGGGGACTGAGGTTGTATGATGTGGTAGTTATAGGTGGTGGACCGGTGGGAAGCTATGCGGCTTATAAGCTGGCTGAGATGGGGTATGAGGTGACGGTGGTAGAGCAGAAGGAGAGGCTGGGAGGGCCGGTGTGCTGCACTGGCATTATTAGCCAGGAGTGTGTTAGCTCCTTTGCCATTGATGACAGCGTCATTTTGAGGCGAGTAAACAGTGCCAGGTTATTTTCGCCTTCAGGGAGGTTGCTCATTTGGCTATGTCAGGGGAAAACTCAGGCGTGTGTTGTAGACCGGGTAACCTTTGATATGGCTATGGTCAGCCGAGCTCAGGGTAAGGGAGTGGAATATGTGTTAAATAGCCCGGTCAAAGGTATAGAGGTTGGGGATAATAGGGTTAGAGTTGAGGCAGTTCGTCAGGGAGAAGGGCTAAACTTTGAGGCAAGAGCAGTGGTTATTGCCAATGGCTTTGGCTCAAGACTTAATGAGGGGTTAGGTTTGGGCAAGGTTGGCGATTTTGTTGTAGGAGTTCAGGCTGAGGTAGAAACGATGGGGGTGGATGAGGTAGAGGTCTATTTTGGTCAGGAGATAGCTCCTGGTTTTTTTGCCTGGTTGGTGCCGACCTCACCGCAGCGGGCTCTGCTGGGGTTGCTAACCCGTCGCAATCCGGGGCTTTATCTAAGGAAGCTGATGTCATCCCTGCTGGCTCAGGGGAAAATAGCTTCGGCTGAGGCTGAGCCATGCTACAGGGGAATTCCACTGAAGCCGTTGCCCAGAACCTACGGTAACAGGCTGGTGGTGGTAGGTGATGCGGCAGGGCAGGTAAAACCCACCACCGGTGGCGGTATCTACTATGGTCTGCTGTGTGCTGACATAGCAGCTAATAATTTGCACTGGGCGCTGCAAAGTAATGACCTGTCGGCTAGGAGTCTGGCTAACTATGAGCGAGGGTGGAAGAGAAAGCTGGGGCAGGAACTGAGAATAGGCTACTGGGCTCGGAGATTCTATGAGCGCCTGAACGACAGGCAGATTGACAGGATATTTGACATAATGAAATCTAAAGGCATTGATGAGGCCTTGCTTAAAGCAGACGATTTCTCCTTCGACTGGCACGGCAAGGCGTTATTGAAGCTACTAGGACATAGGGCAGTATCTAAGGCTATTGAGGCAATAAAGATTCCTTTTCGTTGATGGCTGAGAATTTATCTATGAGGTAGCTTAAAGGTGAATAGCGGTAGTCAGAGTCCAAGCTTGGGTGAAGCTGCCAGTCGTTTTCTAGCTGGCTTATCACCCGAAAAAAGAGGAATGAGCCAGCAGGAGATATATAGATTTATTCGCTGGTATGGAGGGGAACGACCTCTTGCTGGACTTACTGCTCCTGAGGTAGCCAACTATGCTGAGCAGTTATCGTTATCAGATACCGATTACTTAAGAAAGCTCGAGCTGATACGAGCCTTCCTGACTTATGCTAAGAAGGAAGGATG
>DAOWJC010000037.1 GCA_030640595.1 Dehalococcoidia bacterium
GGCTGATATAATAATTACTAGCCCTATGATACCTATGACAATGTAGGCGGTGCGCCAGTCATAGGTGGAGATGAGTTTGCTTACCACTATGGGCATAATCAAGATGCCGGTACCTGTACCAGCTTTCGCAATGCCGCTCATCGTTCCCCTTCTCTTAGTAAACCACCTAGCTATAGTGGATAACAGCGGGATATCCACAGCACTTATGCCGGCGCCTACTATCACGCCATAGAATAAGTATAGCTGCCAGATAGTATTAACCTGTGACATCAACAAACAGCCTAAGCCGAAAAAGAAGCCACAGATTGTCAGAACTATCCTAGGGCCAAACCTATCGGTTAGTCCGCCTGCAATGATGCCCAGAAAGCCTATTAACAGGAAGTTCACTGAGGCTGCACCTGAAATCGTAGTTCTCGACCAATCGAACTCAAATAACAACCGCTTGAAAAAGACACCAAAGCTGACCATTGAGCCATGCGATATAAGCATAATAAAGAAGGCAGCCAAGACTATGATATAGCCATAGAAAAATTTAGGTTTTCTGTCTCCAGTCAAGTGCAAATTCTCCCTCAATCAGAAACAAAATATCAAGACATTGCTTACAGGTAGTCAGCCGTTTAAAGCATACTCCATACTTTTAGCCAACACCCTGCCCAGATACTGCCCTGTAGCTGAAGATTCTTGCCGGGCTACTTCCTCAGGTGTTCCGGTGGCTACAACATAGCCACCGCGGTCACCGGCTCCAGGTCCAAGGTCAATAATCCAGTCGGCATTCTTAATCACATCCAGGTGATGCTCAATGACAATCACTGTATTACCAGCATCAACCAGACGTTGTAGCACCCGTAGTAAAGCAGCTATATCCTCAAAGGAGAGACCGGTAGTCGGTTCGTCAAGGATATATAGTGTCCTGCCTGTAGACCGTCGTGATAGCTCGGTGGTAAGCTTCACCCTTTGCGCCTCACCACCGGAAAGGGTAGGTGCTGGCTGACCGAGACGGATATAGCCCAGCCCCACATCGTGTAAGGTTTCCAGTTTACTCCTTACCCTGGGGAAGTGCTCAAAGAAAGCCAGGGCTTGTTCCACAGTCATATCTAATACCTCGGCTATGTTCTTACCCTTAAATCTAATCTCCAGAGCCTCACGGTTATAGCGCTTCCCTTTGCACACTTCACAGGGGACGGTCACATCAGGCAAAAACTGCATCTCAATCTGAATAAACCCCTCGCCACGACAGGCCTCACAGCGCCCACCCTTGACATTAAACGAGAACCGACCTGGAGCATAGCCCCTCATTCGAGCCTCAGGAATAGTGGCAAAGAGCTCACGGATAAGGGTAAAGGTTCCAGTGTAGGTAGCTGGATTACTGCGGGAGGTGCGCCCAATAGGAGGCTGGTCAATATTGACTACCTTGTCAATATGCTCTACGCCAGCAATACCATCGCAGCTACCCGCCCTTTCCCTTGACCGATAAAAGAGCTGTGCCAGCTTCTTATACATAATTTCGTCAATAAGGGTGCTCTTACCGCTACCCGAGACCCCGGTGATACAGACAAACATGCCCAGAGGAATAGGGACATTTATATTCTTCAGGTTGTTCTCCTTAGCCCCCTTTACTACTATTTCCTTGCCCGAGCCAGGGCGGCGCCTCTGGGGTAAAGGAATCCGCTTTACCCCACTAAGGTACTGGCCGGTTATCGACTCCTTACAATCCATAATATCGGATAAAGCCCCCGTGGTCACAATCCAGCCACCGTGCTCCCCAGCCCCAGGTCCCATATCAATAATGTGGTCGGCAGCCCGCATCATGGCTTCGTCATGCTCCACAACCAGTATAGTGTTACCCAGGTCTCTCAGCCTCTTTAGCGTCTCAATCAAACGGAAGTCATCGGCCGGGTGTAAACCTACTGTCGGTTCATCACAAATATAAAGCACACCCATTAGCCCACTGCCAATCTGGGTGGCCAGGCGAATTCGTTGTGCCTCTCCGCCACTCAGGGTAGCTGACGGGCGGTCAAGGGTAAGGTAGTCAAGGCCTACATCCTTGAGGAAACCGAGACGGGCTTGAATCTCCTTGAGGATTTGATGAGCTATCATCTGCTCACGCTCATTAAGTTTGGCCTTTCTACCATCACCACCAATAGTAGCTATCCACTTCAGTGCCTGGGTGACTGACATTGAGCTAACCTCAACAATATTTCTACCATCGATGGTTACAGCTAATGATTCTGGCTTAAGCCTCTTACCCTGACAAACTGGACACGGGCTGGATACCATATAGCGTTCTATTTCAGCCTGAGTACGCTCTGACTGTGTATCACGGCTTAGCCGCTCCAGATAGGTAATCACTCCCTCATAGCCAGTAAAATATTCCCTGCCCCGACCGTAACGATTCCTATATCTAATTAGCTCTCCTTCTTCCCCGTAGAGTATAAGTTTAAGATGACGCTCACTTAACTCCTTAACCGGGGTATGAAGGGAGAAGCCATAGCGTCGGGCTAACATTTCCAGCTCGCCCATATGCCAGGAGAGCCACCACCCGGGACGAATCGCCCCCTGAGCGATAGAGAGTTCCTTATTGAGGATAACCAGCTCAGGGTCTATCTCCAGCTTAACCCCTAAGCCGGTGCAAGTCGGGCAGGCACCGTGGGGGCTATTAAAGCTGAATGTTCTGGGGGCAATCTCACCCAGGCTAATTCCACAGCGCACGCAGGCAAAGTGCTCTGAGAACAGTAACTCCTCACCGTCAATGATGGATATCAGCACCACCCCGGCGCCAAGCTTGAGAGCTGTCTCTACTGAATCAGCAATACGGCTTTGGCTTCCCTCTTGCCCGGTTACCAACCTATCCACCACCGCCTCAATGGTGTGCCTCTTGTTTTTATCAAGTTGAAACTCCGTGGACAGGTCATAGATATGCCCATCAACTCGAACTCTGACATAGCCGGCCTTACGCAAATCATCAAACACCGTTTGATACTCACCCTTACGGTCTCTAATCAGCGGCGCCAGAACCATGATACGGCTACCGGCAGGGATATTCTGGATGGAATCAACAATCTGCTGAACTGTCTGCATGGCAATCTCTCGCCCACACTTGGGACAATGGGGGTGACCAACCCGGGCAAAGAGCAGACGCAGGTAATCATAGGTCTCGGTTACAGTGCCCATTGTCGACCGTGGATTCCGGCTCGGACCCTTCTGGTCGATAGAGATAGCCGGGCTCAATCCCTCAATATAATCAACCTCGGGCTTTTCCATCCTGCCCAGGAACTGGCGAGCATAGGCGGACAGGGATTCCATATAACGGCGCTGTCCCTCGGCATAAATGGTGTCAAATGCCAGTGAACTCTTACCCGAGCCAGAGACACCGGTAATAACTACCAGCTTATCTCGGGGGATAGTTACATCTATATTCTTGAGGTTATGCTCCCGAGCCCCTTTGACAACTATGGCATCTAATGGCATACATTCCCCCCATCCTGCAATTTTATTGTAGCACTAGACCTAAATCACCTCAAGGACACACAAGCTGGCAGTGTATTGATAGCCAAAGTCGTGACTACATTCCACACGTACACAGGTTCGTTTCTAATTTGGGAATGGACAAAGTCTCAAGCTCCCTGTAAAATATTCCTTCAAGGACATGATTACTGATGTGCAAAGGAAAAACTAGCAAGAGGAGGGACCCTGATGAAAGTGATTGACCTGCGCAGCGATACCGTGACTTTGCCCACCGATGAGATGCGCCGTGCCATGTACGAGGCTGAGGTAGGGGATGATGTCTACAGAGAAGACCCCACCATTAATCGCCTGGAGGAATTGGCAGCGCACATGCTGGGGAAGGAGGCTGCCCTGTTTACTCCCAGCGGCACTATGAGCAACGTCATCGCTATCCTGACCCACACTCACCCCGGCGATGAAATTCTCCTGGGCAGCGAGGCTCATATGTTATGGAACGAA
>DAOWJC010000008.1 GCA_030640595.1 Dehalococcoidia bacterium
GAAAGGAAGCAGAGGTTTAATGAAGAGCCGGTAGCTATGTGTCCTAAATGCCAGGGAAAGGCACGCCGTGTCATTCACTCCGTTCCTGTTATTTTTAAGGGGAGCGGCTTCTATACCACAGATAATCGTAAACACAGTGCTAGTGAGAAAGCCGAGGAGGGAATGCCAGCCAAGGATAAACAAGAGGAGAAGTAGACAATGAAGGCACTACTACAGCGAGTCACTGGAGCCTCGGTCAGCGTTGCCAGTGAGGTGGTGGGCAGGATAGGTCGGGGGCTGGTGATTTTTGTAGGAGTCGCCGATGGGGATACAGAAAAGGATGCGCAATATTTGGCACAAAAGGCTGTCAGTCTGCGCATTTTTTCTGATGAAGCCGGCAAGTTTAACCTTTCGGCTCTGGATATTAAAGGTGAGCTATTAGTGGTCAGCCAGTTCACCCTCCTGGCTGATACCAAGAAGGGTCGTCGTCCCAGTTTTATTGAGGCAGCACCGCCAGCTCAAGCTGAAGAGTTATTTGAGCGGTTCGTGGAGCAGACTCGTGCTACCGGGTTAAAGGTGGAAACCGGGCGCTTTCAGCAATATATGCAGGTAGAAATCCATAACGACGGCCCAGTAACAATACTATTGGATAGCCGAGAGAAATTTTAAATCTGAGGCTGAGGTTCGGCAATGTGTAGCCAGAGCCCTTGATTGGGTGGGGATGACCGGCTATGAGCAGCGCTCACCCCATCATCTTAGTGTCGGTGAAAAGAAACGGATTGCTATAGCTACCGTCCTATCTATGGCTCCGCCAAATACGACTTAGATTAGCTTGAGGGTCTGTGGTTCAAGCTCAAGGCTTATATCCAGGGCTGTGACGGAATGGGTGAGGGCACCGATGGAGATGACGTCAACCCCCGCCCCAACCGCAGCTCGGACGTTAGCCAGCGTAATACCCCCTGAGGCTTCAATCTTAACATGACTTCCGACTAAGTTGACGACATGGCGCATTTCACCAGGGCTCATATTATCCAGCATGATTATATCAGCCCCGCCCTCAACTGCATCCAGGGCTTCCTGGGTAGTTTTGACCTCCACCTCAACCATTAAACCCTGGGGGGCATTTTGTTTAGCCTTGGCTATAATATCCTTTAAGCTCATACCCAGGGCACGCAGCGCCGCTATGTGGTTATCCTTAATCAGGATACCATCACCCAAATGAAAGCGGTGGCTTTGTCCACCACCCACGCGCACTGCATGCTTTTCCAGTAACCTGAGTCCGGGAGTGGTTTTACGCGTATCCGATATATTGACCACGAACCCACGAGTTTTGGCTACATATTGGGCTGTCTGTGAGGCAATACCACTGAGTCTCTGTAGAAAGTTGAGAGCTACCCGCTCGGCTTTGAGGATGCTTGTTACCCTGCCAGAAACGGTGTCTACTATGTCTCCCGGTTTTACACTGGTTCCATCTTCAATAAGCACCTCAACCTTGAGTGATGGGTCAACCTTGAGAAACACCCTCTTAGCTACCTCGCCACCAGCCACTATCCCCTCTGCCTTAACCAGTAGGGATGCCTTCCCCTGGAGTTCAGGTGGTATTAGTGCCTCACTGGTTACATCACCGTGGCTTATATCCTCAGCTAAAGCAAGGTCTATAATGTTATCAATTTGTTCTTCGGATAGTTCGAGAGTATCTATCTACCTCACCCCCCTTTATTCCCCCTCTTTCAAAGGAGCGAGGGAATATGGTTTTTGAAGGGGCGAATCCCCTTCAATCTACCTTCAATAAGCTACTTTATCATTTTGATGTAAATACAATGTGGCGTTGCCACTGGGACGAGCTCCGGGGAAAGTCGGAGCGGAAATGAGCTCCGCGGCTCTCTTCCCTAAGCAGAGCCGCCTCGGTTACCAATCGACCGGTCAGCACCAGATTGTTTAGCTCGTAGGAGGGGCGGTCTGTAGGTTGGGGTAAGGATTTCTGCCAGACAGCCAGGATATCGGCTGCTTCAGCTAGACCTTCCTTGTTACGTATAATGCCTACCTTATCCCAGTGCAGTTGTTGCAGAGCAGAAAGGCTGGGTGGGCGCAAGGCTTTAGAAATTTCCCTCTGGCTCAGCGAGTGGTGAACTTCCACACCTTCACCGATAATAGGTGCTTCAGTAGCGGCTCTTTTTCTGGTTTTCTCCATAATTCTTTTACTAAACACGAGCACTTCAAGCATTGAGTTTGAAGCTAGCCGGTTCGCCCCGTGGACCCCAGTGCAGGCAGTTTCACCAGTAGCAAATAATCCAGCTATATTGGTTTCCCCCCAGTTATTGGTCTTGATGCCACCCATCATATAGTGAGCTGCCGGTGCCACTGGAACCAGACCTTTGGTAATATCAAAGCCGTGGTCTAGACAGAACCGGTATATATGAGGAAACCGGGTGGTAGTAACCGAGGGTGGTAAATGCGTAACATCAATAAAGACTCTATCTGAGCCCGTTTTTTCCATCTCGTATAGTAGGCTACGAGCTACTACATCTCGTGGTGCCAGGTCGCCCTCCAGTGCATAGTCGGGCATAAAGCGGTAGCCATCTACATTGCGCAGTATCCCGCCTTCACCCCTGACCGCTTCGGATATAAGAAAGGGGGTTACCCCGGGCAGGCGTAGAGCGGTAGGATGGAACTGGAAAAACTCCATATCAATTATCTCCGCCCCAGCTTCAAAAGCCAGGGCAATGCCATCGCCAGTGGCTATTTCAGAGTTAGTATTGAACTTGAATAGCTGCCCGGCACCGCCAGTAGCCAGAATCAGGAAGCGACACCCAAACTGTTCAATAGAGCCAGTGCGGCAATCAAGGGCTTTTATTCCCGTAACCGTCCCCTTTTCCGCCAGAATCTCGGTAGCCAAGCAATCTTCAAGCACCTGGATTTTAGACGAACGCACCCTGTTACTGAGAGTGACCTCAATATGTTCGCCAGTGGCATCACCACCGGCATGCAGAATACGGGGCCTACTGTGAGCCGCCTCCATGGTGAGGGCAATCTCTCCGTCAAGGGTGTCAAAGGGCACCCCAAAGTTGACCAGGTCAGTGATACAGTCGGGGGCTTCATTGACTAAGATACGCACTGCTTCTTCATTGCACAGGCCATCTCCAGCAGCTATGGTATCCTGAAAGTGAAGCTCAGGGGAATCATTCCTACCTATAGCAGCAGCAATACCTCCCTGGGCATACTTGGTATTGCAGTCGTCAATACTGCCTTTGGTTATAATGAGCACGCTCCCCTGCTCCTTTGCCAGCAGGGCAGTGTAAAGCCCGGCAATACCACTGCCCACTATAATGTAGTCATATTGGTTCATTAGACTGCCTTCTCCCAGCTAATAGCCAGCATCCGGTCAACTGTCTGCTTTGCTTTAATCCGTATTGCCTCCGGTACGGTTACTATATTCTGCCTTAACTCCATCGTTTGAGCAAGTGTTTCCAGGGTTGTCTTCTTCATATCGGTGCAGATTTGACTATTTGTCACCAAGTAGAAGGACTTATCGGGGTTCTCCAAGCGCAGGCGGTGAAGCAATCCCTCTTCAGTGCCGATAATGAAGCTGTTATGTGAGCTTGACTTCGCATAACGAAGCATCTGTGAGGTGCTAAGGGCAGCGTCAGCCAAGGCTATCACCTGAGGGGTACATTCGGGATGAACTAATATTTGGGCATCGGGGTGTAGTTTTTTTGCCAGTTTCACCTGCTCGGGCTTAAGCCGGTGGTGAACATAGCAGAAGCCAGGGTAAAGGATTATATTCTTTTTGGTCCGGGTAGAAACATAGTGCCCCAGGTTCTGGTCAGGCACAAAGAGTATGTCATTACCTAATACTGAGTCCACCACTTCAGCCCCATTAGCCGAGGTGCAGCAAATATCACTTTCAGCTTTGATTTCGGC
>DAOWJC010000113.1 GCA_030640595.1 Dehalococcoidia bacterium
GATTATGGCAGCTTATCTCGGGGGTAATAGTATTACTGCCTCCGAGCTAAGACCAGCCTTGAGAAGGGTAACCCTAGCTAATAAAGGGGTGCCTATTCTTTGTGGCAGTGCGCTGAGGAACAAAGGTATTCGGCTGCTACTCGATGCTATTGTGAGCTATCTTCCTTCCCCGTTAGATATGCCACCGGTAAGGGCTATTGATACCAGGGTAGGAACTGAAGTCACCCGCCCAGTTAAAGACGAGGCTCCCTTTTCAGCACTGGCCTTCAAGGTAGTTTCCGACCCATTCATGGGCAGGCTGGTCTATCTTAGAGTGTATTCTGGACAAGTAGAAGCGGGAGCACAGATATTTAACGCAACCCGAGGCAAGAAGGAGCGTATTGGACGGCTGTTACTAATGCATGCCAATTATCGTGAGGAGATAGTTGAAGCCGATACTGGAGCTATCGTAGCTACCTTGGGTCTTAAGAATACCTTTACCGGCGACACCCTGTGCCACCCCTCTCAGCCGGTGCTTCTTGAATCCATTCGCTTCCCACAGCCGGTGCTGTCTATTGCCATCGAGCCCAGAACCAGGGCTGACCAGGACAGGATGGGGGAAGCCCTAAACAAGCTGACTCAAGAGGACCCTACCTTTAAGGTGGAATTCAACCAAGAGACAGGACAGACAGTTATCTCAGGTATGGGTGAGCTTCATCTGGAGGTCTTAGTCAGCAGATTACTTCGTGAATTTAGGGTTGGGGCAAAGGTGGGCAAGCCACGGGTTGCCTATAAGGAGACTATTACTATACCAGTGCGAGCCGAAGGAAAATTTATTCGGCAGACTGGAGGGCACGGCCAATATGGTCATGTCTGTCTTGAGCTTGAACCTGTGGAGCGCGGCAGCGGTTTTCAGTTTGTTGACCGTACCAGGGGGGCAACTGTACCCAAGCAATATATTCCAGCGACGGAGGCTGGTATCAAAGAGGCTATGGAGACCGGGGTATTGGCTGGCTACCCTGTGGTTGATATTAAAGTGAGCCTTTATGATGGTAGCTATCATGAGGTCGACTCTTCGGAGTTAGCCTTTAAGATGGCTGGCTCAATGGGTCTAAAGAATGGCGTCATGAAGGCTAAACCTACCCTTCTGGAACCTATTATGAAGCTGGACATAGTTACACCAGAACAGTTCCTTGGTGATATAATAGGTGACCTCAATTCAAGGAGGGGACGTATTGAAGCTATAGAAACACATGGCGAATGGTGTACCATCCATTCTTTTATACCCTTAGCTGAGACCTTTGGCTATGCTACCAGCATAAGGTCACTAACTCAGGGCAGAGCTACCCATTCTATGGAATTTTTTCAATATCAGGAGCTACCAACTGAATTGGCGGATGAGATTAAAATCGTGGGGAGAAGATAGCTAGAATTCTAAAGCAGCTTAGTGAGGTGTTTTTTATATGCCGAGGCCAAAGATTCGTATCAAACTAAAGGGTTTTGACCATAAGATTCTTGACCAAGCTGCCGAGCAGATTGTAGCTGCCGTGGAGCGTACTGGAGCTGTCGTTTCCGGCCCGGTGCCTCTACCCACCCATATCCAAAAGTTCAGTGTTATCCGCTCCCCCTTTATAGATAAGGACTCGCAGGAGCAGTTTGAAATTCGAACCCATAAACGGCTTATTGATATTGTAGAGACAACTTCTAAAACAATAGACGCCTTGACCAGCCTGAGCTTGCCCTCAGGGGTTGAGATAGATATTAAGTTATAAGAGACCTGTTAAAGAAATTGCTGGAGTTTGTCAAAAATTGCATACGGAAAGATAATGATGGCCGGGATTGAAGGTATTATTGGCAAAAAGCTGGGGATGACCCAGATATTTAGGGAGAATGGTAAAGCTGAAGCAGTAACTGCTATTGAGGCTGGTCCGTGCATGGTAATACAGGTTAAAACTGTGGCTAAGGAGGGATATAATGCTGCTCAGCTCGGATTTGGTGAAGTTAAGCGGCTTAAGTCCCCGCAGCGGGGGCATCTCAAGGGGCTAGGGCAGTTTAGGTATCTCCGAGAACTCAGGGTGGACGATGCTGAAGCTATTGAAGTAGGCGAGAGGGTTGATGTTAGCCTGTTTAAGGCAGGTGACCTGGTTGATATTACCGGTTGGTCAAAGGGCAAGGGCTTTGCCGGTGTAGTAAAACGCCACCATTTTGCTGGCGGACCCAAAACGCATGGGCAGTCAGACCGGCACCGTCACCCGGGCTCCATAGGGGCTACTACCTCCCCGGGTAGGGTATTTAAAGGGATGCGTATGGCAGGACATATGGGGAATAGGCAGGTGACCGTGCGTCACCTAGAGGTATTTGAAGCTGACCCTGACCGTAATCTATTGCTGATTAAGGGAGCAATACCCGGGGGCAGGAATGGACTACTACTAATAAAGAAATCGGGCAGGGGGAAGTAAGGAAGTGCAAGTCCCAGTTTATAGCCTCGCCGGGGATGTAGTTGAACATATTGAGATAAATGACGAGGTCTTTGGTGTACCGTTCAATCAGGCAGTGGTGCACCAGGCAGTAGTAAGGCAGCAGGCAAATGCTCGTCAAGGAACGGTTAATACCAAAACTCGTAGTGAGGTTTCCGGTAGCACAAGGAAGTTGTTTCGGCAAAAAGGCACCGGTTTGGCGCGGGCTGGCAGCCGAAAGTCGCCATTGCGACGGGGAGGTGGCATCACTTTTGGACCCAAGCCCAGAAGCTACAGGCAAGCCATGCCTAAAAAAATGCGCCAACTAGCTCTAAGATGTGTCCTATCGGCAAAAGCAGGAGACGGAGAGTTAGTGGTTTTGGAGCAACTGAAGCTTGACGAGCCGAAGACTAAGGAGATGGTGCGGATTTTGGCAGCACTAGGGGTAGATTCCTCAGCCCTTATCGTTACCTCTGAACCGGAAGATAATGTGGTTAAATCAGCCCGTAAACTGCCAGGGATTAAGACAATGCCAGCCAGTTTACTTAATGTAGTTGACATCCTTTCTTATAAGATGCTATTGATGACTGTAGCTGCAGTGCGCAAAGCAGAACAGCTATGGGGGAAAAGGTCGTCTGAGGAGAGAAGCAATGCACCTTTACCAGGTATTACGCCGTCCATTAATAACTGAAAAGAATGCCGCTCTCCAAGCTCAAGGCAAGTATGCCTTTGAGGTAGCTAGAGAGGCTAATAAGCACCAGATTAAACAGGCTGTGGAAACGGCATTTAAGGTCGGGGTGACCGCAGTTAATGTAATGACAGTGCCTGGCAAGGAGCGAAGGGTGGGAAGACAGATGGTGTTGACCCAGTCCTGGAAAAAGGCGATTGTTACCCTCAAGTCAGGGGACAAGATAGAACTCTTTGAGGGTGTTTAGACTTTTATGGAGGAGAAACCTAAGTGGCATTAAAGGTACATCGTCCAACCTCTCCCGGCAGGCGGGGTATGAGCACGGCTACTTTTGAAGAAATAACTAAAAGCAAGCCAGAAAAATCGCTGCTCTTACCCCTTAAAAAGAGGGCTGGACGTAACAGCCAGGGAAGAATAACAGTCCGACACCGGGGTAAAGGGGCAAAGCGAAGGCTCCGCATTATTGATTTCAAGCGGGACAAGTTTGGTATTCCGGGCAAGGTGGCAGCTATCGAATACGACCCCAACCGTTCGGCATATATTGCTCTCATTTACTATGCCGATGGGGAGAAGCGCTACATCCTTGCCCCGGTGGGACTTGGTGTCGGGGATACCATAATGTCAGGTAGTGACGCCGAGGTAAAGCCTGGGAATACCCTACCCTTGAAGCTAATCCCAACTGGCAGTCAAATACATAATATTGAGTTGGAGAGAGGAAGGGGGGGACAGTTGGTGCGGGGTGCCGGGACTGCAGCCCAGTTTATGGTAAAAGAGGGTGAGTATGCCC
>DAOWJC010000159.1 GCA_030640595.1 Dehalococcoidia bacterium
CCGCTAGGGAAAATAGCATTAAGAAAGTGCTCTATACCTCGTCTTCATCTGTTTATGGGGATATTCCCACCCTTCCCAAGAAAGAGGACATGGTGCCCCATCCTCTATCCCCTTATGCTGTGACCAAGCTCGCTGGAGAATCAACAATGGTATTGCCGGTTATGAATATCTTCTCTTCAGGGATACCCTCACCCCGCAGGATTGTCTTTGCCTTCTCGGTAGGAGCAAATAGGAAGTCGGAGCAATGGTCAGTAAGAATACGGTTTATTTCCTCGGGCATATTTCTATCATAGCTTCTCAAGCCAGCTTCAACATGTCCCACCTTTATGTAAAGCTTAACCGCTGCCAGGGCACTGGCAAGGACAGAGTTGGTATCACCCTCAACCAGAACTACATCGGGGTTTTCCTGTTGCAAGACATTTTCCACACCGATGAGTATCTTTGCCGTTTGCTCAGCCGGCGAGCCCGACCCCACCTCCAGATTGTATTTAGACGGTGGGAGTTTTAGCTGCTCAAAGAACACCCTATCTAGATTGTATGAATAGTGCTGGCCGGTATGTAGGATAAAATACTCCCTGCTTTGCCTTCCGAGTTCCCTGATAACAGGTGCCATCTTGATTATTTCGGGGCGAGTTCCAACGATTATGATAATCTTCAACCGCCGGTTTCTCCTTCAATCCTGCGAACCTCAAAAATCACTGTCCCGCCTTCAGTATAAGGCTCTCCAGGGTCTACACACTGCATGTAGGCATGCCCCTTATCCTTTGATAGCCCCAGTTTTACCGGGTCGGCACCCTCCTCAAGGGCAACTACGTAGTGTAGTAAGGTGGATAGGGCGTGGACACAGACTGCGTCCGTTTTATCAAGCAGAATCCTGGGGCCATCAATTATCATCCTATCGCCCACTTTATATACCGGGCATATACCCCTAATTTCACAAACTTTAATATCTAGCATCTGCCTTACCTTCTGTCTTTGAGCTTTGACCTTGACTTATACGGGTTACCGTTTTCGGCTGGTCAATGTATGCAATACTATCCCGGTGAATATACTGAATATGCCAACGGTAAGGAATAGCACAGCTAGTAGAGCGTTCCCCGGGGGCAGGCTACCTTGAATAGAATAGATGTGGAGTGTCCTGACACCGGCAATAAGTCCGAGGACTACCAGGATGCTCCCACCTAGCCCAAAGAAAAAGAGCGGCCTTCTCTCAGAAATCATAACCATTATCCGGGTAAGAACTCCAACACCGTGCCTTACCGGATTCAGAGTTGAGCCATCTTCGGTATAGGCAATAGAAATAGGGACCTCGGTAATTTTCAGACCCTTCTCGGCAGCGTCGGCTATTGTCTCCGCTGATATAGCCATTCCACTCTCCCGCGGCTCCAGCACGGTTATCGCTTTTCTAGAAAAAACTCTGAACCCGGATTCAGAGTCAAAGAGCTTCTCCTTTGACAGGATGCCGGAGAAATATGAAAGCACCCTCAATCCAACACGGCGATAGGGAGGGATTTTAACCTTTTGCTGCTGCCTTGACCCGACGACGAGGTCAGAGTCACCTGAAATAATGGGCTTGATGAGGCTGGGAATCTCATCAGGGTTGTGCTGGGAGTCAGCATCAAGGAGGACAAGGATGTCGGGGTTCTTTTTCTTTGCCTCGGCCAGTAGGCTCTGGATGGCTGCTCCATAACCTCTGTTTTCTTCGTGTCGGATTACAGTAGCCCCAGCTAGCCTGGCAATCTCAGAAGTGTCATCTGTGCTTCCATCATCAAGGACGATGACCTCATCCGCATACTGCCGGGCTTTGAGGATGACGCTGCCGATGTACCTTTCTTCATTGTAAGCTGGCACAACTACTAAGATTTTCGGTTGAGATGGTTTTGCCATTACATTCCCCTAATTACGACTATTAATTTCGGCTTCCTGGAAAAGTTTCTTGAGCTCTCTGTTTAGCTATTATACTATCACATATGGTATACAGGCAAAAGAGATAGGGTTATTAAACAATCTCAGTCATCAATCCCTGGCACTGGAAAGCAGTGACATAGCTGTCTAACTTCTGGGTCAGTTTGTCTTAAGTAGCTCATTTTCCCGTCTGTTGAAGTCTACAACTGCGCCCTTATACTGTCAACAAACTTCTATCAAATTGACTTGACATATTGGGCATGCTATCATAATCAAAAGGCTGGTTGGCATGTCAGCACTGACTGAGTTTTATGAAGAAGTCGCACTCTGCCAGCAGTGTGAAATAGCTAAATACCGAACCAAAGTGGTACCTGGAGAGGGAGCAGAGGACGCTGACATACTCTTCATTGGTGAGGCACCAGGCTGGCACGAAGACCAGCAAGGACGTCCCTTTGTTGGTCCGGCCGGGCAATATCTAGATAGGTTGTTGGCTTCCATCAATCTGAAGCGTGAGCAGGTCTATATCGCTAATGTAATTAAGTGTCGACCGCAGGGAAACCGTGACCCCTTACCTATAGAAATACATAACTGCCGTAAGTGGCTAGACCGCCAGATTGAGTTAATTCGCCCCAAGATGATTGTGACCCTGGGGCGCTATTCCATGGCAATGTTCTTCCCCAACAAGAGCATTAGCAAGATTCATGGCACAGCTCAAAAGCGGGATAATGTCATCTACTATGCTATGTATCACCCGGCGGCGGCTCTTCACCAGCAAAGCTTGCGCCAGGCAATAGAGGCCGATATGCTTAAAATTCCGTTACTCTTAGCCCAGGCAGAAAGTGTGGCCGAAGCTGAGCGACAACCGCAGCAACTAAGTATGTTTGAGGTTTAAAATTATGACCAAGCCAAGATTAAAGATAATCCCTCTCGGCGGGCTAGGTGAAATCGGTAAGAACATGATGGTGATGGAATATGAAGATGACATCATCATCATTGATGCCGGGCTTATGTTCCCCGAGGAGGAAATGTTAGGTATTGACCTGGTAATCCCTGATATTAACTACCTGCTGGAGAAACGGGAAAAAATAAGAGGTATAATCATTACCCATGGCCACGAGGACCATATTGGGGCTCTGCCCTATTTACTCCCCCAGCTTGATGTGCCGATTTATTCAACGAAGCTTACCCAGGGGCTTATCTCGGTCAAGCTTAAAGAACGAAAGGCATTATCGGAGGCTAAACTTAAGGTTATACCACCTAACGGTCAGTTCACCCTGGGAAAATTCAGGGTCGAGTTCTTCCCTGTCTGCCACAGCCTACCCGACTCGGTAGGTCTAATCATATACACCCCAATTGGCATTGTAGTTCATAGCGGAGATTTTAAACTTGACTATACACCGGTTAGTGGTAAACCAACCGACCTGTCTCGACTGGCACAACTAGGAGCACAAGGAGTCCTGCTTCTCCTCTCCGACTCCACCTATGCTGAACTACCCGGCTACA
>DAOWJC010000086.1 GCA_030640595.1 Dehalococcoidia bacterium
GGTATAGTTACCTATATACCTGACTACATGGTATTGGGTGCGTGCCTCCCTACCTTTGGCCACTACTGCCATTCGCTTCCGGTTGCGGGGGTCACGCCCGATAGGCGCCTCAATAATGCCGTTCTCTGGGGTGAGGTGCCCTTTGACCAATACCAGATAAGCTTTTACTACAGAACGGCTCTTAAACTGGTTAATCAAATCCAGCTGAGCGGCGCTATTCTTAGCCACCAGCATTACACCCGAGGCATCCTTATCCAGCCGATGCACAATTCCCGGTCGCAGGGAGTCACTGATATCGGCCAAGTCAGGAAAGTGGGACAGAATGGCATTAACCAGGGTATGAGTGTAGTGTCCCGGTGCCGGGTGAACAGCCAATCCGGCTGGCTTGTCTACGACCAAAAGGTCGTTATCCTCGTAAATGATGTTTAACGGAATAGCCTCGGGCGACAATGGGCTGGGTGGCGTGGGCGGTATAACAATACTTACCCTATCACCGATATTAAGTTTGAGTCCTGCCTTAGCCACATGGTCATTAACCAGAATATGGCTATCACCAATAAGCTTTTGGGCACAGGTTCGGGAGAGTTCGGGGCACTTCTCAACAACAAACTTGTCAAGACGAGCACCCGGCTTATCAGCTACGAAACTATATACTTTGTCCATCCCCGCGTTTCCCGGCTCTGGCTAAAGGGAGGAGCAAGTAAGCGAGTATAATAACACCGACAGTTACCGCCGAATCAGCTATGTTAAATGTCGGCCAGACACCAATATCAATGAAGTCGGTAACATAGCCAAGGTTTAGCCGGTCAATCAGGTTACCTACTGCGCCACCAAGAATTAAGCCAAGGGCTAACATGCCCAGCCTATTTTCTAAAATGGGAAAACGACGATAAATAAAGAGGGCATAGAGTAGAATAACGGCAATACCTACTGAGGCAACTATACTTAAAGCAAATGAATGGCCTTGAAACAAGCCGAAGGCAGCTCCGGTATTGTGGGTATGGATTATCCGAAAGAATCCTGCCTCAGAAATCAGCTGCTCTTCAGGATAAGACCTTATCCATACCTTGCTGAACTGGTCAGCCGCCACTATCAGCAGCGCAGTAAGCAAAAAGGCCACATTCCGCCACTTACCCTGAAGAGATTCTGCCTTTTGCATTCTTTGCCTGATGAGTCTTACAACTCAAGCACAGGTTCGCCTGGGGAAGTGCTTCCAATCGGGCCGGGTCTATATGTTGACCGCAACTGTCGCACAAGCCATAGGTTCCTTCTTCAAACTTATGTAAAGTATGCTCCACTTCAGCTAATTGCTCTCTGACACGCTTCTCTAAAGCTAGCCGCTTCTCCAACTCAAGGCTTTCTGTAGCTTCCTCCTCCCTTTTGCCAAAGGGACTACCCTCTCGCCTCTCCTCTGCCGGACGGACGCTAGCTTTTAATTGCTCCAATTGGTCAATCAAGCGTTTTTGCTCGCTCTTCAAACGAGAGCGAAGTATATTAAAGTCAGTAACCATTTCTTCCTCTCCCCGCCCACCTGTCCAGTTTGAGATAGGCTGTTTCTGATTTTCCCCATTTAGATGCTGACAGGTAAGCTATTATACTTAGTGTTACCTTAGAGAGCAATAGTAGGCAGATTAGTCCAGCATCACCCACAGTTGGCGGATAGTGCTGACCGCTTGCCCATGCCGGTGCTTGTTGGCGAAGATAAAGGTCTTTTCAGCCACCCTGTCCAGCTTTTGAATCCTAGGCAGCTGCTCGCTGAGTTCTTGTGGCGTATATCTAAACCCTGAATTATCACAGTATATCATATCTTTAGTGTATCCTATTTACCTTATTTGGTCAATGCCTCGCCGTAGTTTATTTATCAGCCATGTAGGCAAAACCCACCTATCTAAGCTATAATAGTAAAAAATCTATCTAAATACAAATATGGGGGTAACCACAATGAAAGAGCAGGTTATTGCCGAAATACACGTTTACCCTTTTGGCACAGCCACTACCAGTTTGAGCCGTTACATTGTCGCCTGTATTGATATTGTTAGACAAGCTCAAGACATAAGCTATCAAATAACGGCTATGGAAACAATCATTCAAGGACCTCTAGGGCGGGTACTCGAGCTGGCACAGAAAATGCATGAGGTACCCTTTGCCATGGGAGTCAAACGAGTAGTTACCAGCATCAGCATTGATGACCGCCGCGATAAGTTAATAACCATAGACAGTAAGGTCAAAGCAGTAAGCTAAGCAGACCGTGGCTCGCAGCTAGTTAAGCAAACAAATTTGACAGAGCTTATTCGTTAAGTGGTGCGGGATAATTCCTTCTGGCATGTTTCCTAAGCCCCTTGATGACACAAGACTTGACAAATATAAATTCTAGTGGTATGATTATAGATTGTTAATTATGCCTCCTAAGGTTTTACCTTATTTATATCTCTTTATTAACCACAGGTCTTACTCAGCATTAGTACCACAGTAATGCAAAATTTTTGCGTGCCTGTTTTAAGGAGTAGAGCTA
>DAOWJC010000075.1 GCA_030640595.1 Dehalococcoidia bacterium
AGTTTGTGTGTTCTTCGATTCAGCGTGCATTCTTCGCTGGGCGCCTACTGTATTGCATAATAGTCTAGAGTTACATTAATGTTAGGTGAATGCCTCTCTCGTGAACATTCAACAAAAGAATTATTTTGCCTAAGAAGAGAGCTATTTCATCATAATACTTTAGGCCTACTACTTGGGCCTCCCGAGATGGTCCAAGTTGCACAGCTCTCTTTATTACCCGGGTAGTTTAGTTTACTGCGATCCATACTGCGTCATGAGCTCAATAAGGTTCCCTAGTGTAGCCGTGTGCACCGCAGAGCGTGAGTAGACAACTATCCTATTATCATTCCAGCCAATGACTACTATGTTGACTGCCTGATCCTGATTTTGAAATAGGTAACAATATCTTCTTTTTCACTTGCTATCACCTTCCTCTGAAGAGGGAAAGAAACTACTAATATAGGTCGAGTGTAGTCTTGCCAGCGCTAGAACTCCCCACCACAGAAATTAATAATGGAGTAAGTTTAGTCATAACCATAACTATCTGGACTCGTCCATATAGTTACTGACACATCACTTCCTTATAAAAAAGCCATACTTTCACAAATTGGACAAAGTGAGCCCTGCCACCAAGCCGGATTACAGTCAGAGCTCCCCGCACCGGAGGGGTAGGGAGAATAATTAGGCTGCCAGGAGTGAAAAAGATAAAGAGCCTGCAGCACTCTGATTTCCCCTGGCAGGGCTCACCCGTCACTCGAGATATTCAATTTTGCTTATCAACAAAATTGCCAACGATCCCCTTTAGACAAGAATCGTCACGTTATCCACCAGCCGTAAAAGATTTTTCTAAAGTTCACACAATCATCCCTTTAGATAAGATTCTTTGAACACCATCTTTTGTTCAGATGTATTCAGCTTACCCTCATCCAGAGCTTATCAAAAAGACAAATTGCCAACGCGAGCATTCTAACCAGTATCTGCAATTTGTCCTTCGTAGGCCTAACCCTAATCCCTGACGATTTCGCTGAAAGCCGCTGAGGCAGCACTCCTTAAGAAACCTTCGTCACTACTGAGGGCTATAAATTGGAATCCTTGGGCAATACGCTGGTTGGCTGCCTCAGGGCTGCCAACCAAGATTCCCCCTGGGACATGGTGCTTCTTGCCTGATGCCAGAACCTTATTCACCGCTTCTATATGCCTAGGGTCAGGATTGTCAAGCTCCAGTTTAACACCCATTGAGGCAGCAAGGTCCATTGGCCCAATAAAGAAGGCGTCAACGCCCACTACGGAAAGGATTTCATCAATGCGGTTAACGGCATCAATATGCTCTATCTGCACAATGACGGCTATTTCCTCATTGGCGTGCTCAAAGTAATCAACACCACCATAGAGTCGGACTCGGGGTCCACCGTAGCTTCTAATTCCGGCTGGAGGATATCTGGAGGCCTTTACTGCCCTGATCGCCTCTTCCCGGCTGTTCACCATAGGTATCACTAAACCATAGGCACCAGCGTCTAGGGCGCGCTTTATCAGCGCCGGGTCATTCCAGGGTACCCTGACGATTGGCACTGTATCAGTAGCAGATATAGCTTGTATGATTGACTGAGTGGTCTCAATATCAATCACACCATGCTCAGTATCAATCACTACCCAGTCGAATCCTATGTGGGCTATGATCTCTGCTACAATAGGACTACCCAGTGCTAACCATGTTCCTACGGCTGCTTTCCCCTCGCGCCATAGCTCTTTCACCCTATTCTTTTTCAATCTATCCTCCTTTCCCTTTCAGCGTTCAATAGGTCTATCCCAACTATGTGCTGCGCTATTTATCTTCTAGTATATTACCAGGGGTCGGGGACCAAAAATTCTCGGCCCCCTTTTGGCTGCTCATTCGCTGACCTTGTGATTGGCAAGCGCTTCTAGCGCAAGCACCATAGCAGAATGGTCTAGGTCAATGCCACCCTGTGCCACCACTGCATTAAACAGCTCCTGGGCTATGGCCGTGCCAGGCAAACTTAATCCCAGGCTACGCGCTGACTGTAAGGCTAGATTTAAATCCTTCTGTTGATGTCGGATACGAAAACCGGGGGCAAACTTGCGTTCCAGTATCCGTCCCCCGTGCAAATCTAGGATCCGACTTTGAGCCCAGCCACCGAGCAGTGCTTCCCTTACCTTTGCTGGATCGGCACCTGCCTTGGAGGTAAATAAGAGAGCCTCGCTAACCGCCTCAATGGTCAGGGCAACTACAATCTGGTTGGCCACCTTACAAGTCTGACCATCCCCATTGCCACCAATAAGAACAATATTCTTGCCCATAAGTTCAAAATAGGGCTTAATTTGCTCGCATACCTCGGGCTGCCCTCCTACCATGATCGAAAGAGTAGCTTTTTCTGCTCCCACCTGGCCACCGGAAACAGGGGCATCGAGCATCTTTACTCCCATAGCATCAAGTTTTTTGGCAAATCCCTTGGTAGCGATGGGGGAGATGGAACTCATATCTACTACAATGGAACCTGCCTTGATACCTTCAGCCACACCATCCTTGCCAAACAAAACAGCTTCCACATCAGGGGTGTCCGGTACCATGATGAAGATTACATCAGATTTTTGGGCTACTTCCTTGCTGCTGCTACAGGCTACGGCGCCCTTCGAAGCTAGCTCCTGAACTGCTTCCGAGACCACATCATAAACATGGACTGTGTGGCCAGCGACTAGCAGATGGCTAGCCATCGGCTTGCCCATTATTCCCAATCCAATAAATCCAAGGTTTGTCATTATCTTCCTCTTTCCTTAAAATGTGGATAATGCAGTCAAGTTTCACGTTTAGTGACGACAACTATACCTTTATTACCATCGACTAACACATGATCACCAGTCTCGATAATGTCAAAAGGATTTTTATCCAACTTGTATACCATCGGCGTTTGTGAAACTATGGCTCCGGCTACGGTTGTTGGATTTGCATCAACATTAATCACTGCCTTAGGGGCTTTCCCTGCCTTCTTCAACATATAGAATCCATATGGGTCAGCAGTGGAACCTTTCCCGGTGGGGAAAATTAGTATTTTGTCGGAAACGCTTTGCCCCTTGAATTTTGACTGCGGGCAGGTGATGATTCCCTCTGTAATGCTGATATCACTGAGAAACGCTATAGTGTCATGAATAACTAGTGCCTCCCCTTCCACTGCCCCCTTCGATGCACCGCGACCTTTTAGCGTAATACTTTCCATTGCCTATGCAGCCTCCCATTTTCCTTTGATTGCAGCATTGATGCATTTTTGCATTGTACCAAACCAGACTTGAACCCCACCTACTTGGAGGTAGTGCGCTGCTTTGGCTGCGTTCGTTGCCACTACTCCTACTTTAAAGCCTTCCGGGACTCCTCGCCGGAGAAAAGAACCTGCCGAACACATACCGGAAACAACCATAGCGCCCGAATCCTGTATAATGTCAACAAGTCCCATCTCCTGAGCAAGCAAACGTAGTGGTTTAGCAGTGCCGACGATAAAAATAACATCGGAGTTTATTTTCTTACCTTGTAGTAGTCTGGCGATTTCCTTTATTTCAGGAATTGTGACATGGGGGCAGCCAAGGAACACATAATTAATTACTCGTTCACTAGCCGAGCGAAGTTCCTCAAACGTCATATTTATTTCTTTCTTGCCTACCTCGACTGTCATTTCAGCTTTCTTACCTCCCAAGGCAGCCTCAACAGTAGGTGCTTCAGGGGTTACACCGACCGCGTGGAGCATAGGTAGTCCCGCTGAAACGCCAAGAGGTGCGCAAAGATACTTGAGCTGTGCTATTGACATATTTTTTGGTAGCCCCAAAAAAATTGGAATTTTATCCACAACCATTTTACCCACATAGTAGCTCAATGCATTGTAATCGGCATATGTAAAAGTCCTAGGGTCAAGGTCATCCTTTAATTCGATTATAGCTTGACCATGTCTGTTTTCAGGCAAATGCATTCCATATAACGGGGTCTTTCCGGTGAGGGCAGTTGCCAGAGCAGTAGGACCTGATTCTCGATTGACCATTGCACCAAAGACCGAGTTGTTAAATAGCACTGCCACTGATTCAGCACCACCTAAATGCTCCCCCTGTCGTGACGGGTAGATATAAAATGGGCAGCATGTGTACGTAGGGATGACACCTAGTTTACCATACGTTTTCATGCCATAGGCAAGGGATTCGCGCATTTCTTCAATATAACTCTGGGGATACCCTAATCTCTCGGCTATTTTAGGTTCGAGGAAGATCGGGTTTATGGTGACCGGCACTCTAAAAGTTTCTGCTCCCTCAACGTACTCTGCCACCAGCTCTCGAGCCCAGCGTGAAAGCTGCCCCGTATTCCAGAATTGCATTTCAGGTGAAAGGATATGTGACGATGATATATCTATCATTTCCTCAGCCTCATAAGCTTCACCTACTGCAATTAATAGCTCTATCGCTCTCTGTACGCCAGGACCCAATTCTCCAGCAAGCATCCGTTCTTCATCTGCTGCTAATTTCACCTTCTTTGCCCCCAAGGACGATGTAGCAAAGTATCTGTTATTGTTTTTAAAGATGTAGGTTGAAAACTTTATTCGGGTTGTCGAAGAAAACTCTTCTTACATCTTCTTCGCTTAAGCCCAGACGTCGCATTTGCAGCGCTGTTCTTGGCACGGATAATGAGTCCGACCGATGGCGGACTCGGCTATCACTGCTGACCAATATACGGTTCATATC
The DNA here is from genome assembly GCA_030640595.1 of Dehalococcoidia bacterium. GTDB lineage: Bacteria > Chloroflexota > Dehalococcoidia > Dehalococcoidales > DAOWJC01 > DAOWJC01. The sequence goes on from DAOWJC010000075.1 coordinate 4,711, forward strand.
GTTCTCAGCTACAATCTTGGCCGCATCTTCAGGTGTTATCCTCCGCATGGGTAACACTGAAATGCCGGCAATACAGCCGGCGTCCGTGATGATTTTTGTAGTACTTGCGTCCGAATGAACAATAACCACTTTGCCTCGCTCAAGTTGCGCTTTGTCAATTAGTTCTAAATAACGTTCGATCCATTTAGTTCTTTCCGTAGCTGGTAAATGCAGTACCACCGCTTTATTATGTTCCTTGGCCATCCTAAACTCAGCACTTAGAATCTCTTCTTGCTTGTTCAAATCGGGGCAGGTACCAGACCTCGGTTCCATGCCAATTTCCCCGACACCTACCACTCGATCCCTTTTTAAGTATTCTGGCAGTGCGTCGAGAATTTTCTCATAGTCTGCGGGAACAGCATTCATATTAATACCAAGGATAACATAGACATCGATGAAGTAATCAGAAGCACGCTTGGTCTCTCCAACCAACGTGTGTTCGAAGTAATTTATTGCTGTTTGAGCAGAGGTGGCATAATCCATCCCTCCCGCACCGTCAGCTATCAGAGTGGTAATACCGGCAGCCGCCATAGCCTCCAAATCCATTACATCCAGAGATTCCATCATGACATGTGAGTCTATTAATTTCATCTGATACCTCCTCAATAATTAGCAATTTGTTGAATCAAATCACGCATTTTGTCTTTGCCTTAACTCATTAACTTAGCAATTATCCGTACATCCTCAAGTTGTTCTAGTTTGCTAACAGCTTCCACTAACCTATTAAATCTATCTTCGCTGAACCCAACGGTGCGAGCACAATGCCTAGCTTTTTCAACACAATCCTCAAATGTCATAGGTTTTTGAGGGAATCCTTTGGCATGAAGCATTTTTTGACTGAAATTCCTACCATCCTTGGTAGATACTTCAGCAATGTTCAACGATAATCTCAGGCCTAATTTACTGGCTTCCGCCTCGATCTCCGGGTCCAATAAGGTCTCTACTTTGTCGACTTCCTTCAGGCGTTCGGCGTCTTTTATTGCTTCAGAAGAAAAGTCTTCCAAAAAGATGTCACCACGGAAGACGGTACTGCCGATGGTATACGGAATACTAAACATAGCATCGCCTACTGTTTTAGGACGGTATTTGATGTCACGCGGTTGACAAACGTTATTGTAGGCGGCTTGTCCTACCCGAAGCACAATTTTGTCTATTTCTTGGCTTGACAGGTTATTTTTTTGAACGATATCCAAAACATTGTCAATAGGACAAAGGGCATAGCCGCAACAAGGATAGGGTTTTATAGCCACATTCATTGTTAAATATTTTTGCCCAAAACCATGAAGACGGGTCAGGTCGTAGGGAATGCCACGATAGTAGACTTCATAGAAGCCCGCATTAGCATCTAGGAATCTTTTGGAAGTCTGCAGACCATTTTTGCCAAGTATTGCCGAGAGTATAGCCGATCTGGCTGATAAACCCTGCTGTATTGATAGAGCTGCACCTCCGCCAGTATCACGAATCCCTTGAACATTGCCAGCAGCTTGACTATAAGCTAAGCCAAGAGCATTGGTCATATGCTTGGCACCTAGGTTCATTATTTTCCCGGCAGTAACTGCTCCGCCAAAAACTCCACAGATAACTCCTTCCCATCCGCTAAGACCTGAGCAGTAGTCAGGTACTGCACGCATCTGACACATGACCTCAGAACCAAGAACTACCGCAGAGATAAAGTCTTTACCGCTGACTTTACCGCGAAGCTCTGCTGTGGCTAACGCAACTGGAATTGTGGTTGGATAGGGGTGTGATGCAGTACTTATCTGGACGGAATCAAAATCGAGGACACGTCCCATAGCGCTATTGATTAGGACTGCATCGTGAGCTGGTATCACCGAATTTTGCAAGAAAACAGTACTTTGAGGCTTTCCATTCCATTGCTTGACCACTCTTAATAATTTCTTTACCAATGGTGTATTAGAACCGGCGATAGCTACTCCTAGAGTATCAATAATGTTTTGCTTGCAAGACATTACAACCTCGAATGGAAGATCATCATAACTAGTGGATACTAGTTTATTTACGAGTTCGTCTTCTATGCTCATATCTAATATCTCCTAAAGCTTTATTAACCACTTATACTATGGAATATGATTGATTTGCACATACTTAGGTTCGTGGATTGGTATAATGATATCGGCCATCTTTTTAATTCTGAGAAGACTATCGTATACATCAAAGAGATTCACAAATACTCCGGGAGGAATGACGGGCATAATTTTATTAATGGGTTCAGGCGGTTCAAAATTTTCCTGAGTGCTACAGATGCCAGAAATAATGGCCACTCCTTGAGCAGTTTTGATACTGACTGACTGCCCTCCTGGCGTGTGTCCTGGAGTCTTGAGTATAGATAGGTCCTCAGAAATTCGCATGTCACCTTCTATTACCTCAAAGTCAAGACTTTGAAAAAATTCTGCTGGATATTGCGCAGCAACTGTTGGGTGAGGATTCAGAGCGAATTCTAGTTCATCCTTTTGAACTAAAAATCTAGCCTTTTTAAACTTGCGTGCCTGTGCCACATGGTCAGAATGAAGATGGGTAATTATTACCAGATCAATATCGTCAGGGGTAAGCCCAATCTTATCTAAGCCAGACTCAAGCGGCTGAATTTGCTTCGTGGGCAGGCCTCTCTTCTCGGATAGATATTCAGCACTGACGCCTGCATCTACCAAGATTTTTTCCCCCGAACCTTCGATATACCAAACATAAACAACCTGTTCAAATGGCTGCCCGAAGTTCATTCTGTAAGTTATCATTGATTTGTCAATTGTCATCTGAGCGAGTGGTATTGGCCGGATAACACAGTTAGCCATTATGGCCTCCTTTCTCTCACTAGCTACCATCCGTGTTCCTCTGCTAGTTTTCTTGCCCTATCAAACATTATGTGTACCGGCGGTTCCTCGCCGGTAAATAGCCTGAACATGCCTATTAGCCCGCGAACTACCATGGGCAACCCGTTCAGGCTTTGGGCTCCGGCTTCCCTAGCGATATTCAGGAGCGGGGTTTGCCCTGGCTTGTAGACTACGTCGTAGACCATTTGGCCTCTAGGGATTAACCGCCCGATAGGACATTGTCCCTCAAGAGGGCCAAATTTCATTCCAAAGGGTGTGCAGTTGACCAAAAGGTCGCTATTCTGAATGGCCTCCTTAAGATGTTTATCCTCGTAACCCATAACTCGAACATCAGGGCATGGTTGCTTGAGGATTGAAGCTAAATCATATCCCCGGCTTAGAGTCCGATTAACTACGGTGATGGAGCTCATCCCTGCACTAGCTAGAGCAATACCACAGGCGCGAGCTGTACCCCCTGCCCCCAGGATAACCGCTCGTTTGCCTTTCGGCTCAAAGCCGCCCTCGTGGATTAAGGCTTGGAGAAAGCCGATGGCATCGGCATTGTGGCCGATAAGCTTACCTTCATACTTAAAAATGGTATTTATAGCTCCTATCCTTAGAGCTTGCTCATCAAGCCTATCTATAAATGGTATGACACTTTCTTTATAGGGCATCGTCACGATAGCCCCCAGCACTTCCTCCCTTCGAAAATAGTTGGCCACCCGCTGAAGTTCGGTGGCGTCTTCAAATTCCCATTCTTCGCAACAAGTGTCTAAATTGAGGTGGTCACAGGCGGCCTGCAAAACACCCCGGGCTGCAGTATCCCTTACCGGATACCCGATAATATAAATATACTTTTTCACCTTTTCCTCCTGTACCTGCCATTATACGCCCGATTACCCCAGGGCTTCGTGGGAAGGGAAGTTAAAAATTAAGCGGTTAGTTCCCTCTAACTAGCCGGCTCTACCGGCTCTAACTTCCTTGATAAAGTCCTTCACCATCTCATCTAAGAGATAGCGAGGCTGATAGCCAAAGTCCTCAAAGGCTACGGTGTTATCCATCTCGTAGTTAATACTGCTGTTGGCTAGCCTCATCTGTTCACTTTTATCCCAGTCAAAGGTTATCTGAGCATCGGGGATATGCTTCTTTATGGTCTCAGCCACCCCGGTAAGGGTTGCCATGAAGCCATGGGCGTTGTAGACCCTCTGCCTTAACTTGCTTTCATTAGCCCTTCTGAGGTCAATCAGGGCCCGAACAGCGTCTTTGATGTAGATATAGGCACACGGGCTTGTCGGGTCAGAGTGAGCGGTATAGGGTTTGCCCTGAGCAGTTCTTTCTATGATACCTGACCAGTCACCGTAATAGTAAGATATTTGGCGGGTTGGTCCGACTATCATAGCATATCTAACAGCGCGGAAATTGACACTATACTGCCTGTGATATTGCTCGCCCAGCCGCTCGCAGCATACCTTGGTAGTGCTGTACATGTTTTCGGTTTTCTGCGGGGTATCGTTGTAGACGTTCCTGGGCGGGTTGGCGATACCATAGGTAGCTCCGGAGCTGACAAAGATAACGTCTTTTATACCAAGAATACGGGCTGCCTCCAAGACGTTCATCGTCCCCACAACGTTTACCCTGAATCCAGCCATGGCGTTCTCATCGCAGTCCTTGCTTAGTAGGGCAGCGGCGTGGTATATGCAATTAACATTATATTTCTTTGCTGCCTCAACAACATGCATCGAGTTACCGATATCGCTGCTGAAAATTTCCACCTTGCCCTTAAGGTCAGCAGCACTAGGCGGCAACTCCCTTCTCCTCTGGAAGAGGACTACTTCCTCGCCATCAGCCAGCAACTCCCTCGCCAGGTAGAGTCCAAAGAAACCCATACCACCGGTTACCAGATTTTTTGCCATGTTATCTCCTCCCTAATCTTTAATAAAAGCAACCGCGCGCACCCAGCCAGCACCACCCCTTTCGACCTTTATCGGGAAAGCACACACTGTAAAGCCAAAATGGGGCAGGAGGTCAAGGTTAGTCAGCCACTCTATTATACACATACCTTTTTCCCCAGCAGCGCGATGCCCTTGCATATATTTGCCCCGTCTCAGCCCTTTCTGAATGTCGGCTATCTGCATTGGAGACGGGCGATCCCAAATAGCGGCATCAGTGCCGACCACCCTGATACCATGCTCACCCAGCCACCGGGTCGCCTCACGAGTCATGCCAGCATTCATAGTCTCACACCCCGGCTGGCCATAATAGGCAGCGGCTCCAGTCTTAATCAGGACAATATCCATTGGTTTGAGAGTATATCCGATCTCTTCCAGTGCTTGTTGCACTTCTCCATCGGTAATATCCTCTCCTGGCTTTTTCCAGCTCAGGTCAAGCCACACTCCGTCGCCAAAGCACCACTCGAGAGGTACCTCATCGATGGTCATGGCTGGCTTTCCCTCGGCTATCTCGTCATAATGCCAAGGTGCGTCAAGATGAGTTCCGGTGTGGCAGTTCAGATAGGTGAACTCCTCCATAGCATTGGCTTTGCCGCCGATATCCTCCGGGTTAATGCCAAATCTCTCGGCTAGAGCCTTGGCCCGGGTTCGATGGTCAATATAGGTTATCTGGGCTGGCATGCCGAAGGCACCGTCATTAATTATTGGTAAACTCAGGTCTACAATACGATAACCTTTCACTGTTTCTCCTTTCTTCACCAACCATTGTCATACGAGAGATACTATTAATCTCTGGCTCTACTTTATCATCTGGTTAGGTAGCCAGACAGCTAACTCAGGGACTAAGAAGACTATAATCATGACCACCGTCATTATCAGTACGTAAGGTATGATAGACCGATAGATATCCATCATAGTTACTCCAGGGATGTTTAGCCCCTTGAAAAAGAACAGGACCATGCCGAAGGGAGGCGTCATAATGCCGATTAGGAGGTCCATGGTGAACAGCAGGCCGAACCATAGCAGGTCAAGCCCCAGGGCAAGGATGATGGGATAAAAGATGGGCAGAAAGATGACAGCAATGGGGGTGGCATCAATAAACATCCCCAGAATATAGACCAGGCCTAGTATTCCAATTACAATAACCCAGGGTTCCACTGCCAATCCCAGCAGCAAGTCGCCCACGTAGGACTGCACGCCCATAACCCCAATGAGCTGGGAGAAGCATGCACCAGTAGCCAGGAGCCACATTAGCATGGCAGTTATTCTGAGGGTGGTCATTATTGCCCTCTGCAGGTTCTTCAAGGTCAGGTTACGGTAGATAGCCGCACAGATTAAAGCACCGAAAGCCCCAACACCGCCAGCCTCGCTGGGGGTAGCCACACCGAGGTAGATAAGGCCCAGAACCAGGAAGATTAAGAGGATAGGCAATATCGACATAGAAAGTGCCCTGAACTTCTCTCCCCAGCCAACCCGCTCCTCCACCGGTATTGGCGGACCCATCCTGGGGTTCTTCCAGCACCTTATACCAATATACGAAATGTAACCCAGTGATGTTATTAACCCAGGAATTATGCCGGCGATAAAGAGCTTGCCTATGGAGATAACACTGACAGCAGCAACAATAATCATCACCACGCTGGGGGGGATTAGCGGCCCCAGGCTTCCCCCGGCGGGAATGGCACCGATAATCATTCTCTTGTCGTAGCCACGCTTCTCCATCTCTGGATAGGCTAGCATGCCCATGGTCAGGGTGGCGGTGGCTGACGAACCGGTCATGGCGGCTATAACAGTAGCGATGGCTAGCGTGCCCATGGCCAGCCCGCCTCTTAGACCAGCCATCCATTTATGCATCATGTCGTACATGGCGCTACCCAAACCTGACATTTCAAGAACGGCTGCCATGAAGATGAACGTCGGCAGAGCAATGAAGATATCTTTAGTTATGTAGGTAAAGGTGACAATTGCCATTGAGGTAATGGCCGCCGGCCCCCTGAGAATCCAAAAGCCGATAGCCGATAGGCTTAACAGGACAAAGGCAACAGGCAACCCTGTTAGCAGCATTAGCAGCATAACGCCGAGGATTATTATGCTTAGTAATCCAACATCAATGTTCACCGCTTAGCTACTCCGCTGAGCAGGGTAATAATATTACGGACCCAGCCGGCTATCCCCTCAAGGAGCATGGCTCCGATGCCAATTGCCATTACCACTTTTAGGGGATAGGTAGGAGGCGCAAAGGTAGAGGTGAACTCTTCCCTAATCAGTACCGAGTGCCAGGCATATAGTGACACACGCCATAGAAGTAGGGCGATACCACCAATAAGGAAGATGCCCATAATTACATCTAATAGCGCTCTCCTCCTTATAGGGAGCCTATTCACCAGTATGTCTACTGAAACATGCCCTCTGTGAAGCAGGGCATAGCCCCCTCCCAGGACAACAATCGCCCCCTGTAGCTGCACATTAACATCCCAGACCCATATGGTGGGCATATTGAACACATATCTGAGGGTGACATCAAACACCACCAAGAGTGTTAGCGGGATAATTAACCAAGCAACGATTTTGCCCATCCATTCATTTATGGTATCAATGGCATGGAGGACTTTTCCCATATTTATTCCTTGCGACAGGATTGAGGGTTGTGGCGGCTTGCCGCCACAACCCTCTTTCAGGCTGTGGGGTTACAGTTTCCCGTGCTCTTTGAGTTGCGTCTTTATTATTTCCGTGAGTTCTTCACACAGTGGAGTCTTGCTGGCAAACTCAGGCCAGATCTGCTCCATACAGTCTACCCTGATCTTGCTCATAACCTCGTCGCTCCACCTCCAGGTCGTGAGTCCATGCTCTTCCACATGGTAGCCCAGACAGTAGTACTGCTGCTCCAGTAGCTCAAGGCCAGCCACAGTGAAGTGATACTCAGTCTCTCTATCAAGTAGTGCCCGGATATCATCGGGCAGCTCATTCCAGCTATCCATGTTGATGAGGAGACCGTTGATGATGGCATTCTCGTTAGTGACAAAGTGGTCTACTACCTCATAGAGCTTAATGGTGTCCAGTGACTGGGCACCGGTGAAGACACCTTCGATAGTACCCAGTTTCATAGCCATATAGCATTCAGCGTAGGGTAGCGCCACCGAGGCACCCCCGATTACGTCCACGTACCTGCCCCATCCACCAGGAGCCCTTATCTTGCGCCCCTTGACAGCTTCCGGACCTGGTAACGGGAAAGAGGCCATTACGTTCAAAACCTCCAAACTTACAGCTGGGAAGAACTTTATGTTATACGCTTCATAAAGCGGGGTAATCTTCTCCAAAAGCCCGTAATTATACCAGGCATCCCAGAACTCACCTATGCTCGTCCAGCTCATGGGTAGGCCGCCAGCAACATACATTTCGGGCATCGTTCCGGCATACCAGCCAGGGCACCCAAACCAGCACTCGACTACTCCTGTGCCGATGGCAGAGAGTGCCTCAGGGCCAGGGAAAGCCGCATCTGGCATGATAAACTCCACTTTGAGCCGCCCATCGGTAGCCTCCTCTACCCAGTCAGCCCAGCCGTGCGACCACACCATATGATAAGCATAGGGCTTATAGGGGCCAAACGGCTCTGCGGGGGCGATATGAAGCTGCATAGTCCATTCAGCGACCGCTAGCTCTGGAGCTGGTGCCGGAGTTGGGGCTGGTGCTGGTGCCGGTGCTGGCGCTGGCGCCGGGGCAGGTGCTGGTGCCGGAGCTGGGGCTGGTGCCGGACAGCCGACAGCCACCAAGCTGATGGCTAACAACAACGCCAACGGGATTAACAAGATTTTCTTTTTCATCTAAAAAAACTCCTTCATTTAGATTTTGTCTGCTAAAATTACTCTAAACTACCTCATTTCTCACCTCTTTCCGAGTATATTTCAACACGGGATGCCACTTGCCCGATTATAGCTGAGGCACCACACGGGAGGGGGGAGGAAAATGTTGAGAAAATCCTCGCCTCAGTTTCCCCTGGCAGAGCCCGCCTACACTTAGTTTCCATATCCTCCCGCCTTAGAAAACCGAACGCATTATTTCCCCCTGAATCGCAGCGCCAGCCCCAGCACCAAAGCTAGTTTGTGTGTTCTTCGATTCAGCGTGCATTCTTCGCTGGGCGCCTACTGTATTGCATAATAGTCTAGAGTTACATTAATGTTAGGTGAATGCCTCTCTCGTGAACATTCAACAAAAGAAT
>DAOWJC010000105.1 GCA_030640595.1 Dehalococcoidia bacterium
GCAAGACCCGGGCAAGCAGAGCCTTGACCTCTTCTATGCCACAGAATACCCCAGCCCTATTGGGGAACACCTGCATGGTAGCCACCGGGTTAAGTGCCTCGTGACGCAGTATTTCTATAGTGTGGGCAAAGTAAATATCAGTCGTTTCGCCGGACAGAACAGCCTCAGCGGGCTCAAATTTAGCCGGCTTAACCCGGCTAACCCTGATGCTAGTTAGCTTTGCCCCCAGTGTCTTCTCTATGTGCTCTAAGGCGGAGTGGTGTGCCTTTTCACTAAAGGAGGCAACACAGTCAACTGGCACCTCCACCTGATAGTCGCGATTCCTGGCATCAGCCACGGTGTAGAGTACGCAAATATCGGTGCACACACCACAAACAATCAACTTATCTGGCTTAAGCTTTCTTAGCTTCTCGTCAAGGGGTGTGTCAAAAAAGCCGCTATAACGCCTTTTGGGTATTACCTCACCCTGGTAGCGGGCTAATTCGGGAATAAGCTCTGCCTCAGCGGTGCCCTCAATACAGTGTGGCGGAAACATCCTGAACTCGGGGTCATCGGGAGTATGGCGGTCGCAAAGGAAGAATACCGTTGAGCCCTGGTCAAGCTCCTGCTCCAAAAGACGTTGCACATTAGGGATTATGCGACGGGTTCTAGCCCCACAATACAGAGGATAAGCCTCCTCCAGGAAACCCCTGACCATATCTACAACTAAAACTGCGTTAGCCATAGCCTTCTCCGTTTTTGCTTAATGCCTGAAATGCCTCTCGCCGGTAAAAACCATAGCTATATTATGCTCATTAGCCGCCTTGATTGACTCTTCGTCCCTTATTGAACCGCCGGGCTGAATAATAGCCGTTACGCCACCAGCTGCGGCTGCCTCCACCACATCGGGGAAGGGGAACATAGCATCCGAAGCCAGAACACTACCCTGGGTTTTGTCTCCAGCCTTTTCTTTAGCTATCTGGGCACTGACAATCCGACTCGGTTGTCCAGCACCCATGCCCAAAAGTGTCTTATCCTTAGTCAGCACAATAGCGTTTGACTTTACGTGCTTAACCGCCCGCCAGGCAAAGAGCAGGTCTTCTATTTCTGCCTTGGTTGGCTCACGCTTGGTTACTGTTTTCAGGCTAACACTATCTTCTGGTAAAGAGTCAGAACTCTGGACAAGGAACCCGCCTTTTACCCTGCGGAAATCAAGGTAGCCCGGTTCAGCCTTACCATAGCCTGGTGGTAATTCGGCAAGGAGGATGCGTAAATCCTTCTTGCGCTTTAGTAGCTCAAGCGCCTGTGCCTCATACTCCGGGGCGATAACTATCTCATAGAAGACCGGCCTTATTCCCTCAGCCATGGCTAGAGTAACCGTTCGGTTTGAAGCGACAATGCCACCAAAGGCAGCTATCGGGTCGCCACTAAAAGCCCGCCGATAGGCCTCAGCAATATCATCATGACCTGCCAGACCACAGGGATTAGTGTGTTTGATAATAGCTACCGTGGGTGCGGTAAAGTCGGTAACCGCCCCCCAGGCGGCATCAGCATCCAGGATGTTGTTGAAGGAAAGCTCCTTACCCCATAGTTGTTTTGCCCAGGTGATACCGGTTGCCTTTTTCCCTCCCACCTCCTGCTCAGCATAAAAGATAGCCGGCTGATGAGGGTTCTCACCATAACGAAGTCCGTAGCGCTTCTTGAGGGCAATGGTCATCTCCTCGGGGAAACCTTCCATATCCTGTCTCAAATACTGTGAGATAGCCGTATCATAAACAGCTACATGCTGGAATGCTTTCTGTGCCAGCCGCTTACGGTCGGCTAATTCCATACCCCCTGTCCTAAGTTTATCCAGAACTGGCTGGTAGTCGGTGGGGTCTACCACCACGATGACACTGGGGAAATTCTTGGCTGCCGCTCGAATCATGCTTGGTCCGCCAATATCAATATTTTCCACCGCCTCGTCGAGGGTAACACCCTCCCTGGCTACCGTCTGGACGAAGGGATAAAGGTTGACCGCCACCAGGTCAATGGTCTCAATCTTATTCTCGGCTAGCTGTGCCATATGTTCAGGCAGGTCCCGCCTGGCCAGGATGCCGCCATAAATAATCGGGTGCAGGGTCTTTACCCGACCGTCAAGAATCTCAGGAAATCCGGTAAGTTCAGAGACACTCTTCACCGGCATCTTAGCTTCTTCCAGCGCTTTTTTAGTGCCGCCGGTAGAGAATACCTCAAACCCCAGCTGGCTTAAGTCTTTGGCGAAATCGGTTACGCCTGCTTTGTCAGACACACTAATAATAGCTCGCATAAATACCTCCATTTACTAAATTCAGCCTGTCTTTTCAGGTGGGATAGTTAGATACAAGGGGCTTCGCCCCTCTTCAACTCTCCGATAAATTACTCGATAACTACCCTCGCCTTACCTTCTTGCTCCACCACCTCACCGATAACCTTAGCCTCAGGCAATACCTCAATAAACTGGCCCACATCTTTAGGTGAGCAGATAACTACCATACCGATGCCCATATTAAACAC
>DAOWJC010000136.1 GCA_030640595.1 Dehalococcoidia bacterium
AAAACCACTAATACCCTCAGGAAAACCGGGGTAGTTATCTACTCGCTCGGCATCTGCTATCTGACCACCGACCCCCATCTTCTCTATAAGCAGACTACTGAGCCTGGCTCTTGAAGTGTAAAGTCCGGCGCTAAGCCCGGCTGGACCGCCACCAATTATAATTACTTCATAATCTTTTTTCATGATTTAATTTCTATCTCGGCGTCAATAGCATCCAGTAGCTGGCGAATATCAAATTGGCCTGAAATTCTAGACTCACCATTAATGAGCAGTAGCGGCAAGGGCAGGTTTTTATTCCTGACCCGTTGATACAATTCTAAGGCGTGGTGATTAGTCATAGGCTTGGACAGGTCGAGGTATTCTAATTGTATCTTGGCACCAAACCTGTCTTTAATTCGCTGGCTAGCTAGAGCAATGGCTTCTGCCGAAGACCAATCTACCCCGCAGTGAGCGTCACACTTCTCACCCTTACTATCATCAATGATGGTAATTTGAATAGCGCGTCTAATCAAGGACAGCATCCAAGTCTCGTTTTAGCTCTGCTTTGGGTTTATAGCCAATTATCTGTGAGTCTGGTTGTCCGTTTTTAAAGATAATGAGATTGGGAATAGCCATTATGCCATATTTGGCAGCCGTCCTTTGGTTCCCGTCAACGTTCAACTTAGCAACGATTATTCTACCGGTATACTCTTCAGCCAGCTCTTCTAGCACCGGGGCAGCCATGATACAGGGTCGGCACCAAGGCGCCCAGAAGTCCACCAGCACCGGCGTCTTTGAATTCAATACGGCTTGCTCGAAATTGCCGTCATCTACTTCAATTGGTTTGCTCATAAATTTCCTCCTTAATTATCTGTGAAATGCCTCGTTCTACCATCTTTCTGGCTAAACCAATGGCATTTTTAATAGCCTTAGCTTGACTGCGACCATGAGCTATGACGACATTTCCATTTACTCCCAGGAGACAGGCACCACCATATTCTTGGTAATCCAATCTTTTAGCCCAAGAGTCCATCCCAATATCACGGTGCAAAGCTTGCGCTGGAAGGCGATAGGCTTTGGAGAAGATTTGCCCGGCTTGAGCAAGCGAATATAGCCAATTATCACTCATGCCCTCGATAGTCTTGAGCACTATGTTGCCGGTGAAACCATCGGTTACAATGACATCGGCTGCTTTTTTCAATATATCTTGACCTTCCACATTGCCGATAAAGTTCAGGTTGGTCTTTTTGAGAAGTTGATAGCTTTCTTGAATCAAACGGCTACCCTTTGTTTCCTCTTCGCCGTTGTTGAGTAAGCCCACGCGTGGCGAGCTGATACCGAGAATCTCTCTAACATAAACTGAGCCCAGATGGGCAAACCAGACCAGATGTTCCGGTCGACAATCAACATTGGCCCCAGCATCGATGAGAAAGGTGGGCGCTGATGGAGTAATATTAATAAAACCACCTATGGCTGAACGCTCAATGCCTTCTATCTTGCCCAGGTTAAGCAGGGCAGCGCCCATTATGGCTCCGGTGTTGCCTGCTGAGACAAAGGCTGATGCGGTGCCGTCTTTTACTAGGTTAATTCCGACTACTATTGAGGAGTCTGGCTTGGTGCGGACCGCCTTCATTGGCGACTCGCGAGGCTCAATAATCTGGTTAGCATCAATGATAGTAAGGCCTGGTTTCTTTAGATGGCGTCTTGCCAGCATCTGGAGTATGGTTTTCCTGCCCACCAGAGCAATATCTACTTTATATTCTTCAACTGCTTTTATTGCCCCTTTGACTATTTCACGGGGAGCATACTCACCACCTGCAGCATCAACGGCAATTATCATTTATTTCCTCTTTTAGCTACTTAGGCTTCTTTCCCACAGGTCGCAGCGACCCCCCCAACGGGCAAGAACCTGACCATTAAGAGAAAGCTGAGCTATCTCACAGAGGTTGGGGCAGGTTTTGCATTCAAATGAGGAGGTGTGATACTTTACTTCGCTCACGCCAAAGCCCTTAAACTTGCTTCCATTGTTATTACGTACCATCTCTTCATGTACCAGTAAGGCAGCTCCTATCGCTCCCATAACCTCATGGTGGGATGGGACAATGATCTCGGTATTAAGTTCTTCCTGAAGTGCCTTCACAATACCCTGATTAAAGGCAACCCCACCCTGAAATACTACCGGCGGTTGAATATCCTTGCCCAAGCCAACGTTATTTAGGTAGTTGCGCACCAATGCCTGGCACAGTCCATAGAGAATATCCTCAATTCGATGTCCCATTTGTTGCTTGTGAATCATATCTGATTCAGCAAAAACGGTGCATCGCCCGGCAATACGCACCGTTGCCCGGCTGCCCAGGGCTCGCTGAGCAAATTCCTCAATGCTCATATCAAGGCGCAGCGCCTGGTGGTCGAGAAAGCTACCGGTGCCGGCAGCACATACTGTATTCATTCCAAAGTCAATTACTATCCCCTCCCTAACAATGATAATCTTACTATCTTGCCCCCCAATCTCAATGATAGTTTGCACCTCAGGGATATACTGCAGGGCAGCCACAGCATGACTGGTAATCTCATTCTTGACTAAATCGGCGCCAACGATAACCCCAGCCAGATAGCGGGCACTGCCGGTGGTAGCCACACCACAAATGTCAGCATCTTTAGGCAACTGCTGTTTGATTTGTTTCAGCCCTTGCTGCACCATTTTAATGGGCTTGCCCTGTGTCAACAGATAGAGGTAAGTAACAAGCTCGTTACTTCCATCTAGCGCAACCAGCTTGGTTGTTACTGAGCCAACGTCTATACCCAAATAGACTTCCATCAACTCCCCTTAAGCGGTTACTTATTGCCGGTCATTATTGTATGTCCGTCGTCTGCGTTCCAACAGGTCAACGAAGGCTTCCAGTCTGGTTAACATACCTGGCTTGGCTATTTGCTCATCACAAAGTATGGTCAGCACTGGGATTTTCTCTTTGGTCGTCGGCATAATATTTTGGGCTACTATTTCAGGCATACAGGTAAATGGTGCCAGGTGAATTATACCATCATACTCTTTAGCGTGGAGCACCTTCTCCCCTACTGATTCCCAGCCGTCACCACCAATATCCCGCTTCAGGTAAGGTAAGGCTGCCTTATGAATTCTGTCCTTCTCATTTATGCCCAAGGGGTTTAGAAACCAGCTGAATTTAGCCCACTCTGAAACGAAGGTCGACCGTCTTACCTCTACCCCTAGCTTGCCCAACTCGCTCTCTACATCCAGATTGGAGAATGGCTCCAGCACTACATAAAACTCCCCGGTAATGCCAACCACCAAGGGCTTATACTGGGTATCCTTATCTATTTGATTGAGCTGGTCAATGTAGTCTATTTGTACCTTCTTCAGGGTATCATAATCATCCGCCCGGTCAATAGCATTAATTGCTTTAGCAAATAGACGATTGGCTGTTCCCTTTATTCGCTCTACCGGGCGCACCCGTTGAACTACTCTCTCTATTTTATCCAAGGCGTTTAGTTTAGCCAGACCGAAGCGGAAGGCTGATATAATCTTAGGCCAGGGGGCATTGTTTGACAAACGCTTAATTACTTCCAGTAAGCCGAATAACTTCCGTTCCGAAACTCCTACCTGAACCACTTCAACCTCATACCCCAGGTCATGAAGAATTTGTTCCTGGGTATTAGCGTAATAGCCCAAGCGGCAGATGCCAGTGCCGCCAGCCATAAGCAAGGTATCCGCCCCCAGCTCAGCAGCCTCAATCATGTTACCCAAAGTCAGCTTGAACGGGATGCACAACCCCTCCGGGGAATACCTGACTCCCAGAGACAAAGTCCGCTGGTTATTGACTGGTGGTATTATATAGTCAATACCCAGCCTTTGAAACAGAGCTTTAAAGGGTATATATAGATTGCCCATATGGGGTATGCCTAGACGCATACTTTCACCTGCCTCCTTCTCTTCCTCTGTATCATATCTACAAAGGCTTCAAGCCGTGTAACTACGCCGGCTTCAGCAGTGTGTTCCTCCACGGTCAGGCTCATAAAAGCGGTAGCCCTCAGCCTAGCTGCGTGCCGACGCACCATGTCCATCATCAGCGAATCTGGACCACAACCAAAGGTCATTATACCAATAACACCATCGGCTCCGTTTTCCAGATAGTGCCCTCCAGCACCAACTATCTCCCCTTCGTATGTCCAGTAGGCACTGCCTACTAACCTGGCAGTAGCCGATTCAAGCCCCTCGGTGGTGAGCATCTCCGGGGTTAACACCTTATAGCCAAACCGCTCAAGCCGGTGGATAAGGCGGTGATTTACATGTTCATCGTAGAGGAGATATGGGTGCCCAATGATGGCAATGACGCCTTGTGTTGAAGTTGAGTGGGTGGAGTATGCTTTTGGGTTTGCCTCAAGTGTGCCTGATATTCTTTCTATTGCCTGCGGTGGTGTCAATCTATGGCTGGACATTAGCTGGATATAACTCAGGTGAGCTTGCCAGGCGGCTATACTGGCTTGCCTGACCTTAAATGGATTCCAGGTAAAATGTCGTCCCAGTTGGTAAATAGCTTGATATAGGTCACGCTTCCTTTTGTTAACATCTATATCTATATCTAGGATAGACGGCGATTCGGGAATAACTGCCTTGGTCATATCAGGTAAGCCAAGGAACTTAGAACAGTTATAAACCTTCTTTTTCACACTGCGGATGGCAGGAATAAAAATATAGTCGCACTTCCCTACCAGGGAAAGAACATGACCCAAAAAAACCTTTACTGGCAAACAGGTCTCAGCTACCACCCGTGACGAGCCTGATGACAGCATAATCTGAGTGGTTGGTGGTGAAATCACTACTTCTGCCCCCAGTTCCTCAAAGAAGGTCTTCCACATAGGGTAGTACTGGTAGTAGAGTAGAGCCCTGGGAATGCCCACCTTAATCATTTATGTTGCACGAACTCCTCTTTAATCTTTATAACTATCTCAGGATTGGCTACCAGGTCAACAACAGTCATAGCCAGAGCTTTGGCAGCATCAAGCAGCCCCTTGATACCCGCCTCTGAGGCGGCTGCCTCGGTAAACTGGGGGGAATGGACCAGCACCTCTGCTGGGGCTATAGCTACCCGGGGATGAATACTAGGCACTAGTTGGCTGACATTACCCATATCGGTGCTACCGAAGTCTTGACTAGGGTCGGCGAGCTTAATCTTGCGCCCCAAGGACTGCATATTCTGCCTAAATAGTCGGGCTAGGGTTAGATTATTACGCAGGGGAGCATAGCGTATGCCTGCCCACCGATATTCCAGGCGGGCTCCACTAGCCGTGGCAGCTCCGATGAAGCAATTTATGACCCTTTCCTTCAGTTCATCCAGATAGGCTTCATCCTCAGCGCGCACTATAAAGTTCCCAGCACTGTGGGCTGGGACAACATTAGCTGCTTCCCCGCCATCGGTAATAATACCATGAATGCGGGCTTTATCCCTAATGTGCTGCCTGAGTGAATTAATGGCAGCGAAGGAGTTTAGCAAGGCTTCCAGGGCATTGATACCTGCCTCCGGGTTGGCTGCAGCGTGGGCCGCTTTGCCAAAGAATTCAACCTCTAGGCCCTGACAGGCAAGGGTTTGGGTGGTGGCGGTATCATGTGCCCCCGGGTGCACCATCATAGCCATGTCCAGATTATCAAAGGCTCCCCTATCGGCCATTATTGCCTTGCCCCCGTATAGCTCTTCAGCCGGCGTGCCGACAACCAGAATACTGCCCCCAAACTGGTCGATAGCCAGCTTAGAGGCTACTCCGGCACCAACAGCGCCAGCAGCTATTAGATTATGACCACAAGCGTGGCCAAGGTTAGGCAGGGCATCATACTCAGCCAGAATAGCAATGGCTGGTTTTCCTCGCCCATAGCTGCCCCTAAATGCAGTCGGTAACTCACAGATACCCCGTTCTATAGAGAAACCATTTTCCTCCAGGTACTGGGTTAACCAGGCGGCTGCCTTGACCTCCTTAAAGCCTAGCTCAGGGCTGGAGTGAATTTTTAGGCTCAGCTCTGTAAGCTGGTGGTAGCGAGCATCTATTTCGCCTGTGACTGAAGCCTTTAAATTTTCTATATCCAAACTCTTCCTCATTCTGCGGATGCGTTCCAGCTACAACAATTAGAGCTTAATTATAGTCTAACGCGGCCAAGATTTCTAGGCTTTCACCCATTCAATTCAACCTCTTGACACAGACCCCCTCTGATATTAAACTAACCAACAGGTTCCACCTCCAAAGAGCCAACTGTAAATGGAAGGAGAAATAGGCATAATGAATATAATTGTCTGTGTCAAGCAGGTGCTTGACCCTGAAGCACCGCCAGCTAGCTTCAAGATTGACCCCTCTACCAATAAGGTGGTGCCACCGCCGGGTATGCCACCAGTAGTCAGCACTTTTGACGAGTATGCCGTAGAGGCAGCACTAAGAATTAAGGATGCCCAGGGTGGTAAGGTCACGGCTATAAGCCTAGGCGCCAACCTGCTGCGGGACGTGGTAAAGAAGCCGCTATCTATGGGGGCTGACGAGCTTATCCTGCTAGATGATGAGGCTTTTGCCGAGGGTGATAGCTGGGCAACCGCCTATGCCCTGGCTATGGCTATCAAGAAGATAGGTGAGTATGACCTCATCCTCTGCGGCAGGCAAGCCGCTGACTGGGATGCCGGGCAAACAGGCTCGGGTATTGCTGAGATACTGGGGCTGCCCAGTGTAACTGTCGCCAAGAAAATAGACATCGTTGATAGTAAGGCAAGGGTAGAACGGGTAATCTCTGATGGCTATGAGGTTATTGAGGTATCCTTGCCAGCTTTGATTACATTAAGCAACGAGCATGCTGAGCCTCGTTATCCCACCCTGAAGGGGATAATGGCAGCTAAAAAGAAGGAGCCTATTGTCTGGAAACCAGCCGATATAGGGGTTGACCCTTCTCAGATTGGTGCCGCTGGTCGACGCACCAAAATGGTCAAGCTGTTCCAACCAGTTCGTGAAGGTAAGTGTGAGATTATAGAAGGGGAAAGCCCGGAAGAGGCAGCGGTTAATCTCGCCCTAAAACTCAAAGAGGTCAAGATATTGTAAAGCGGAGGCTTTCAGCAGTCTGAATTAAGGAGGTAAATCTTTAATGTCTGAATATAAAGGTGTCATGGTTTATGGTGAGGTTACCAATGGAAAGCTATCTGCCATTACTACCGAACTACTGGGCTGTGGCAGAAAGCTGTCTGATGACCTGGGACAGGAATTATGCGCAGTGTTAGTCGGCAGTGGTATAAGCGGTTTAGCCCAGGAGGCTATCGCCTTTGGCGCTGATAAAGTATACGTTATTGATGACCCGCTGCTTAAAGACTATCAGACAGACTCCAATGTGCTAGTTATAGAAAAGTTGGTCAAACAGGTAATGCCCCAGATTCTTATCCTGGGACAAACCTCTATCGGTCGCGACCTGGCGCCCCGGCTAGCCTTCAGGCTGGAGACAGCTGCCTCTATGGACTGTGTAGAGCTGGCTATTGACCCTGACTCAAAGCTACTCTTGCAAACCAGACCTGTCTATGGAGGAAATGCCCGGGCTATCTTCACCTGCGAGTCCTACCCCCAGATAGCTACGGTTAGAGCTAAAACAATGGCACCTCTGGCGCGAGATGCCTCAAGGAAAGGGGAAGTCATTACTATTGAGGCTGGGCTAGACCCGTCAGTCATAAGAACCAAAGTCGTGGAAAAGGTGTCAGAAGAGGTAGCAGGGATAAAGCTAGAGGAGGCTGGGGTAGTAGTCACTGGCGGTAGAGGCATAGGCGGGGCTGAAGGTTTTAAACAATTAGAAGAGCTGGCTAAACTACTAAAGGGAGCTATAGGTGCTACCAGACCGCCCTGCGATAATGGTTGGGTGCCAGACGGAGCACAGGTAGGACTCACCGGCAAGATTGTTGCCCCTGACCTCTATATTGCTGTCGCCCTCTCTGGCTCAAGCCAGCATATGAGTGGTTGCTCAGGCTCCAAAAATATTATCGCTATAAATAAAGACCCCGAGGCGAATATTATGAAGGTTGCCCGCTTCGGTATAGTCGGGGACTGGAAAAAGGTGTTACCCGCCTTTACTGAGAAGGTTAAAGAGCTTCTGGGTGGGTAAGGTTAAGCCTTCCCGGCTTGCCTTTGAGCAATAATCTTCTGAGTAATGTGGGGCGGTGTCTCCTCATAATGGCTAAATTCTACAGTATAGCTGCCCCTGCCCTGAGTTATTGATT
>DAOWJC010000078.1 GCA_030640595.1 Dehalococcoidia bacterium
AGGTAAATACATCACCACCGTTAATCAGGAACCTGATAGCAAAGGTATGCCGACAAAGGTGGTACAACTACTGGGGGCAGGTCATACTTAACTTCTAGCCATTTCAACAATTCTGTGTCTTAGTTCTGGGATAAGCCTGGATAAGTCTATTGACTGGGGACACACCTCAGTACAGCGCCCACATCTAAGACAGGTATAGGCAATAGGAGCCGCCTCTTCAAAGCCACCACTCATATAAGCGGTCAAAATAGCTCCCAGACCGCCAAAGTATCCGCGACCGCCATAATATCCAGCAGCCAGTTGAAAAACCGGGCATTCAAAAAGACAGGCGCCACACTTTATGCAGTACAATGCCTCCTTCAGGATAGGGTCTTTGGCTAGCGTGCTCCGTCCATTGTCCAAGAAGATAACATGAAGCTCTAAAGGACCGCTGGAACCATGAACTAAGGTACACTGAATATCTGCTGTGCCACTGGGACCACTAATCATGCTGACATAAAGCGGAACAGTAAAGCTAGCGTATCGCCAGACTACCTCCGCCACTTTAAAGGCGTCATGAAGGGTAGGAACGATTTTCTCAATCCCGACCAAAGCGATATGAACCGGCGGGACAGTGGATGACATACGGATATTGCCCTCGCTCTCAAGCAAGAAAATTGAGCCGGTATCTGCCCCCAGGACATTACAACCAGTTATCCCAAAGTCGGCTTTAAAATACTTATTTCTGAGAAATTCTCTTATCGCCCTTACCTCGGTTGGTATGTCAGGCGGTATCTCTCTGCCTAAAAATTTAGTCAGGAGTTCAGCTACATCCTCTCTGGTTACATGAAGGGAGGGAAATACATAATGCATAGGTTTTTGTTTGCGAACCTGCTGTATAAGTTGGGCAATATCAGTCTCCCAATACTCATTGCCTAAAGCTTCAATGTAGTGCCTCAGCCCTATCTCTTCCCCGGTTAGAGTTTTTCCCGATACGATTACCTTCCCTGAACCAACTATTCCACCAATAAGTTTTAACGCGTCGTCTCCTGTCTCGGCGTAGTATACCTTTGCCCCGTTCTCTTCCAGGGAGGCTGTGGCTTTCTCAACCAGTTCATCCAGATGTTCTATGCAGTCTTCCTTAAGGCGTCTTACCTCCTTGGCTAGCTCAGCCGTGTGCGGGAACCTCTCCATAGCCTTGGCTCGGCTTTCCCTATAGGCATTTACCGACCTTGAAAGTCCCAGCAAAAGGTGCTGGTCATGAGCGTTGCGCAAAAGCACATCATAGTATTCCTCAAATATCTGCTTAGGCTCTGGCATTGCTCACCTCCAATGCTTGGTAGACAATCTCTGTAAGGTCGACTATTCTTAACTTATTGCCAGTTAAATCTGCACCTCTACTCAAATTTGCATGGCAATAGGGACACAGCGTGGCGGCTACTTCAGCACCAGTAGCTGAGAGCTCTTCAACACGCTTGACGGCTACAAGCTCGGAGAGTTCAGGGAATATTGTTTCACAAGGCGCCCCACAGCAACCGGTTAACTCCCTATTTAACGCCACTTCCCTGAAGTCCAGGTTAGTGATGGCTCGGAGAACCTCCCTGGGCGCTTCGGTCACTTTTAGCGCTCTCGCCAGGTGACAAGGGTCGTGAAAAGTCAAGGTTAGCGGTTGCGGCAAAGATAGCTCAATTCCAAGCTTGTTTAAAGCCTCGGCTACACTGCTTACATAAGGGATAACCTCAAAATCAAAGTTGCTGATGAACTTCGGATACACCTGTTGGAAGACTTCGGCTGAATGGGGGGTGAGGGCGATTATCTTGGTTACCCCCGCCTCCTTAAACTGGTTTACCACCCGCTTCGCCTGCTCCTCCAGCTCATCAAAAAGACCAAACTCATAAAGCAAAGCCCCACTGTAGAGTTCGCCGTCAAGGTAGGCGAAATCTACACCCAATCTCCTCAGTGTTAACGCAGCCATCCTCAACAGGCGGTTATAAGTTTCGCTCTCTCTGCTGGTTACTTTGGTGTAGCCCTTCATTAAGTCTACTCCAATCTTGCCAACAGCGGTTTGAATTCCACTAAACGCGGAGAATAGAGTATCCTTAAACTTCACCCTTTTCAAAACCTCTACTAGAGAGCGGAGATAGGCTGTCATCTGATATTCACAACCGGTATAGAAGATGGTTTTACCTTTGGTGGGAAGCTGAAGACCATCAGCCCAGGAAGCACAGTCGCTCTTTTTCAAGCCGAGAGGGTTCCCCCATTTAGCTATATTCATACTGATGATGCGGAAAACGGGCGGAGTATAAAGTTTTACATTTTTCATGGTAATCAGCCTCTCGTCCAAATTAGCTAGCAAATAAGAGCAGGATTAATTATAAAACTCTTACCTTGTCGCCGAGTCATTATAACATATTTCCCCAGTTCAACTCAGCATCGCCGCTTACCTTAATTCTCCAGCAGGGGAATAACTAACGGCCCTTCTGGAATTACGGCGACTTCGGCATCATTGCCCAGAATCTTAAATGCTTTTTCCAGACCTTCCTCTATGGTACGGATTGGCGTTATCATCAAATCTTTGACCACGCTATCTTCCAGATTTGACACCAGGTAGAAGTCATTCCTCAATTGGTCGCGGGCTAAAATTTGATTTTGCCATTGAACACCTATCGGCTCTTCACGCCTTATTTTCTGCAGGACTTCCTTAGGCGAGCTAACCGATGCGTGCAATTCCCTGAATTCCTCCGGACCAACACCGATAGTGCAAGCCGAGGCTATGATTACGATTCCCCCATCACGGGTTATCTTTGAGGCAGTGTTCATCCCCTTACAGGTCTGATACAAATCCAGGTCTAGTGGAGCTCCGCTATTTGTGGTAATGGTAATGTCCACCTTATGAGGCACTTTAACCTCAGCAATATCACCCTCTATCTCACACCCCTTCTCATGAGCCTTTATTGGATCCCCAGCCACTACATGCGTAATTTCTCTGTTCTTGTTTAGAAGCACGTTAACTATAAAATTGAGGTTAGCCATCCTTGCCTGTTCCACCAAGTCCTCATGTACTATATTCCCCTTAATAATCCCGGGTATGGAACGGGGATGGTCTATCATCATATAGCTATGGTTTATGTAAGCCGACCTGACACTAAATACACCCGGGGCTATGCTCTTCCTACCACCAGAAAAACCAGCAAACCAGTGAGGCTCAATAAACCCGATGCTTAACCGGAAATCTGCCGCTACCACCCTAGTATTTATATCCACCGGAGTACCTCTAGATGTCGTGCCAATGTAAACACATTGGTTAACGTCATGGTTCATAACGTTATAGTTTTCAACTACGTCTCTACCCAGTTTTTTGACTAACTCTTGCTTATCTAAAGGTGGGTGCAATCCAACGGCAACTATTATCGTTATATTCTCTCGGGGTATTTTTTCTTCTAACTCAGCCAATATCGGAGGAAGTATCCTATCATCGGGACACGGTCTAGTGTTATCGGTAGCTAAGACCACAACTTTATCATTTTTATTGATACAATCGCGAAGGGCAGGACACTCTATCGGGGCTCTCAGGCTATTTGTTATAGCCTCCCCCTCATTCTCTAGACCTTTTATATATTTCGTGCTCAGAACAAAGGTTATGTTCTTAGTCGGGACCCTAGCTTTTAGAAAAGAACTCCCGTAAGGAAGCTCAATTTCAGTGTACTTCATTAATATATTCCCCTTTTTACTTGTCTGACTACCTCTCTACCTTGCAGGTGATAGTTTTCTAATTAGTTCATAGAATTCTTCAGGCTCTTTGTTCACTGACAATTTCTTCATAGGACACATGTCTTCCCCGTTGGGTTTTCGAATGTAGGGCATAATTTCGGTGAGGTGATATTTAATGCCATATCGGTCTAGTGTCTTGACGGCAAGTTGGCTGCCCAGCGGGCTGTAACTTTCTCCGACAATAAGAGATACACTTAAAACGACTAAACATAGGACTAAACGCCCGCTTATCATCGCTCCAAGGTAGGAAAGTGGGAACAGCTAAGTGAAATTGGTGGCAAACCCAGGGTGCTAATACATCTAATAAAACGAAACCAAGTGTAAAAACATAACTATGAATATCAGTGTATCTTAGCACTAAAGGAAAGGGTTGAGGCTTGGAAATTGCAATCCGGCCAATCATTGGTGACCCCCCTCATTGTGAGGTATTCGTTTCACTATTGTTCCAATTACTCTGGAGCCGAACTGTCTCCGGTTGGAGAAAACCCATCCAGGATGTTAGCCTCGAGGTGAATTGGCTTTATCTTAAAAACCGCCCCGGGGCAAAGAGCCAGTTGGGAATAAGTAAAGCTATTGGTGGGAAGGCGATACAAATAATCAGACCTACTACCTGAAGAGCGAGGAAGGGCAGGACAGACTTGATTATTTCCCACATGCTTATTTCTGGAGGGGCTACTCCTTTTAGATAGAACAGGGCGTAACCAAAAGGCGGGCTCAAGAAAGATATCTGCATGTTGACATTGTAAATGATGCCGAACCATAATCTGTCAAAGCCCAAGTCTATGACTATGGGTAGAAAGATGGGCACACAGAGGAACAGGATGCCTACCCAGTCGACAAACATCCCCAGAACGATGAGGATAACCATGATTATGGCTAGGGTGCCGTATTTACCCAGCTCGAAGCCCCATATTAAGTCCCGTATGAAAACCTCACCACCTACACCGTAGTAGAAGGTAACCAGAGCCACGGCGCCGAAGCACACCCACAAAACCATAGCCGTAACCTTTACCGTCTGGTTCAAGGCTGCCTTTAAATTCTCAAAGTTAAGCTTGCCCTTTAATGCCGCCGCTACCATGGCACCGAAGCCACCGACAGCCGCCGCCTCGGTGATGCTGGCTACGCCAAGGAAGATTGACCCCAAAACGGCAAAGACAAGGATGGCAGGGAAGGCTATACCCAACAGGCTCTTGAATCTTATCCCCCAGGTAATCAGCTTCCTCTCTTCCTTGGTGAGGGGCGGACCGAGTTCAGGGTTGATGGTGCACCTGATAGTTATATAAGTACAATACAGAGCGGAGAGAACAAAACCGGGCAGGATACCACCGGCAAACAGTTTTCCGCACGATTCCCCGGCTACCAGGGCATACATGATGAATAGTATGCTGGGAGGGATGAGGATTCCCAGGGTTCCCCCGGCCATAACAGCCCCACAGGCTAGACGCCTATTATATTTTTTCTTGAGCATAGCCGGCAGGGCAATGAGCCCCATAGTAACCACGGCGGCACCGATGATGCCAACTACCGCCGCCAGGAGGGTGCTGGCCAGCACTGTTGCTGATGCCAGCCCACCGGGCAGTGGCGCTGTCCACTTCTGAAAGGCGTCATACATCTCCTCAACGATGCCAGCCCTCTCCAGCATACTTGCCAGGAAGATAAACAGGGGAATGGCAAAGAGGAGATACTGATACATCAGCCCATACGTTCTGACGGCAATCATATTCAGAAACCCTATGGGGAGCCAACCCTGCCAGGCAGAGAACAACATAAACATCACCGCCAGACCGCCGCAGGTAAAAGCAACCGGCAAACCCATGAGCAGGAGTATGAGGAGGGAGGCAAACATAACTACGGTAATAAGCTCAATCGGTGGCGCGTTCAAATTAGCTCCCTTCCAGTGGCACCAAGCGTTAAGTCACGAACCAATTTAATCAAGGCTTGAGCGGTTAACATAACGGAACCAATGAATAGCGACCACTTCAGCGGGTAGAGAGGCAGGCGCAGGTGAGATTGGTCAACCTCCAGGTTCCAGCCGATACCTGCTATCCAGGTGGAGTTCATGCCGAACACCCAGCCGGCGTAGAGCAATCCGCCGAGAAAGAGTGCGAAAACAGGAAAGGTAATCAGGTCTATAATGGCTCTCTTCCGCGGGGAAAACATTGACCAGATTACATCCACTCTGACATGCTGGCCGACACGAAGGGCATAGGCAGCCGCCATGGTATAAAAAGCACCAAAATAGGCACAGTCTACATCCTGAATGCCCATTATCGGCTCGTTAAATCCGTACCTTCTTACTACCTCAACCACCATTACCAGGACCAATGCCAGTATCAACAAGCCGTAAAACTTTGCAGTATACTCGTTAATACTCTCTATAACAGAGAATACAAACTTAATAAACTTCACCTTAACTATGACCCCTTATCTAGCAATGTGGTGCCCTAGCGCCTCTAGAAAGTTTTCCTTAAGAAAGTAAAATGTATCCACACAATTAGCGGGTAACTAAGAAACAATAGAAGACCTACCGTCCATCCGATTTTTTGGGCGAGAGTCATTCCCTTCCAGCCATCAATCAGTTGCCGGTAAGTATTAATCGGTACCTGGTAACTAGCAGCTAATATACGTCCTGCCACCCTTCCCCTTTTTCGTACCTTAGTCATTCCCTCTTCCTTTTTCCGCATCATTTAATCACCAAGAAGGCGGAGGATTGGTTACCCTTCCTTTCCCCCGCCTTCTCAGTCATCTATCCCTTGCCGTCAAGATGAGGCTTACAGCATTATTCTGCTGTCTCTAGCTCATCTAAGGGCTTCTCCGCTATCCTCCACAACTAAGTCAGCTATACCTTTAGCAAGTAAGCCGGGGAAGTATTTCTCTACCTCCTCCGTAATCCCAGGGAAAGCGAGCATCCCTAGCGCGTCCATAAGCAGAATTTGCGATTCTGCCGCTCTCATGGAAATATCGTCCTTCGCCCACTTGTGCCACAGTTCGACGGAAACCTTTCTGAATTTGGCGCGCTCTGCCTCTGGTAGCTCCAAATAGACATTCTTATTTACGTCAACCATCCACTTGAGAGCCACCAGGTCGGAACTCATGATATTGGTATGCAGGCTCCAGGACAGGTCTCTGGACCCGATAGTAAGTATCTTCTGGAGGTCTGCGGGCATCTTGTTCCAGGAATCCAGATTCATGACAAAGGCTTGCAAGTCTACCGGCTGGTGCATTTTTCCCGGACCGATAATATACTTACCGACCTCGTGCAGACCAAGCTCCTTGTTCATGGAATGCCCGACATACTCACCAAAGTCGATAACACCTGTGGCCATCGCCGTGTAAATCTCACCGCCGGGCAGAATAATTACCGAAGCCCCGGCTTTCTGGTAGATTTCGGCAATCATGCCACCGGGGTACCTGCACTTTAACCCCTCCCAGTCTTCAAACGTGGTGAGGGGGTATATGCAGTGGGCATAATTTGGACCGGTCTGTATCGGGGCAACATAGTACTGATTGAACCGGGGATAGTCCTCGCGAGCCAGCTCAATACCACCTAAATTGTAAAACCAGGTCTCCCACTGCCACGCCATATCAAGACCGTAGGGGTAAGAGGAGATATAGATAGATAAAGCGTGCTTGCCCGGCCAGTACTGGGGCCAGCTAATCCATCCGTCAAGGATACCGGTCTGGCCAGCGTCAAACATGTCAAAGGTTTCTACCAGACCCCCCGCGGGGTAAGGTTTTAAGTCAATGCGCCCGTCGCTCATGTGTGCTAGCGTTCCTGCCCATCTCTCGAAGATACGGTAGCCGGAAAGTCCGGCAGCATAGGCTTCCTGTACCCTGAGCGTGAAAACTTCAACTCCTGGTGCCGGTGTTGGTGCCGGTGCTGGTGCCGGGGTAACTGGAGCCGGTGTTATTGTCACCTCCGGCTTCTCCGGGGTCGGCGCTGGCACCGGAGCTGGTGCCGCACAGCCGATAGCAACCAGGCTGATGGCTAACAATAGCGCCAGCGGAATTAACAATATTTTCCTTCTCAACATTTTCCTCCCGTATAAAATTTTTTCCAACAACGCTTCATTAAGCTAGGATTTTATTCTCACATAGGCACCTCCTTATTTACGCTTAGCATTCATTGGAAAGGCTTGGTTATCGTGCAACACAACTATTTTATACTTTTTTTGCCTCCTGTCAAGCTAACCTACAATTGCGTTTAAAACTATTTTTAGCTTACCTAAAAGTTTAGCTATTATACAAAATTATATTACCCGATGTCAAGCCTCTGATTCAAATTAGTTGCATAATTTAGAATTGTATCTATCCGCCGGCGCGCTTTCTTTCTCTGGCTTCGATCTCTGCATGAGCTTCAAGGATCTTCAGGGCTCCAATATAAACAGGCGTATCCACCATCTTGCCTTTGTATGACACTGCCGCCGACCCCTTGGCGATTCCTTCCTCCTCAAACACCTGTTTAATTTCTCTAGCCCACTCTACCCTCTCCGGTGCCGGGGAGTAAATCCTATGAGAAGGCTCAATCTGGCTGGGACGAATCAGCATTCTTCCCTCGAAGCCCAACTGCCGACCGTAGGCTGTATCCTGCTCAAAGCCCTCGAGGTCTCTGAAGTCTACATAGGGAGCGTCAATAGCTATAATACCGGCAGCTCTAGCCGCACAGGCCATGCGCGCCCTAGCCCATTTCTGCTCATCAGCTACTGGCTGAACCAGTTTAACCCTCATATCTGTAGTATAATCC
>DAOWJC010000087.1 GCA_030640595.1 Dehalococcoidia bacterium
AGGGCTGAGGCCGAGGCTGGTGTTGATTACCTTGACCTTAACATCGGCCCGGCTCGAAAGGCGGGGGATGAGTTGATGGAGTGGGTGGTTAACACCGTGCAAGAAGTTTCTAATTTGCCATTATCTCTGGATACGACAAACCCGGTGGCTATGGAAGCCGGGCTAAAGGCACACAAAGGCAAGGCATTAATCAATTCTATCTCCCTTCAGCCGGAGAGATTGGAGCAGGGATTACCCCTGGCCAAAAATTATAATGCTGACATGATAGGACTGCTGTGGGGTGTGGAGGGAATGCCTCGAGATGCTAACGAAAGGTGTGTCCTTGCTGTTGACCTGGTCTATAAAGCTAATGAGCAGGGCATCCCCAGCCAGGATATCTGGATTGACCCCATAGCTACCCCAGTTTCCGTGGAAATAAATCAGGTGAAAGCCTGCCTGGAGTTTATGAGCCTGCTCAGAGATTTTGCCCCCGAGTGTAAATCCACCGTAGGTCTATCTAATATCTCTAACGGCACCCCTGTCCACCTCAGACCTTACCTTAATCGGACTTATATGATAATGCTTATGAAGTATGGGCTATCTTCAGCTATAGTTGATGCCTTTGACCCCGAGCTAGTCAAAATAGCCAGGGGTGAAAAGCCAGAAATTGTTGACCTGGTATATCGGGCGATGGATGGCGAGAAACCTGACCTTTCCTCTTTAGGGGAAGAAGAGGTGAGGTATGTGAAAACGGTCAGGGTGCTTACCGGTGAATCACTCTATTCTCATTCCTGGCTTGAGATATAGTAAGAGGGGTCAGGGGGATAGGTTGCTAAACGACCGGGATTTGACATTGCCTAGTCAGAGGGATTATGAGTATTGGCTATGAGTTGGCGTATAAGCTTGCCTGTGAACAACTAGCCGAGATTGGTGATATTGAGCAGCAGTGTCTCAAAAGTGGTGCCCGATGTCAGGTAATGGATTCCAAAAAGGTCATCATCATCCAATATCTAAACCGATCATACCTGGTCACTGTGCCCGAAATTGAGATTTCGTTAACTGATAGCGGGGATGAGGTTCCGATAAGGGACAAGGTTCTGATACTTCACTATTTAACCTCGGCGAAAGGTACCCTTGCCACCAATAAATTGATTACCTTCAAGGAACTGCCAGGAGGGGCTAATTACTTCCCGGCGTTTTACAAGAGGGCTACAAAGCCCCTCTTGGACTACTTTGGCAAAGAGCCTCATCTCTTAGTAGCTGCCGCCGAAAAACTGGGCGGTCATAAGGCAGATTACGGTGATGTAGCGGTAACCATTTCTGCTTTCAGCCGGGTGCCAATAACTATAGTCCTGTGGCAAGGTGATGAAGAGTTTGCTCCTCAAGGGAGCATAATATTTGATGCCACTGTTTCTGATTACCTCTCAACTGAGGATATAAATGTGCTCTGTGAAACCATCGCTTGGAGGTTAGTTAGTTTTTTAAAGGAGTCTGAAGTCCCGCATTAGGCGGAAAAGGTGACAGATAGGTATAGAAGAGGTGACATCAATTATTCTGGCTGGTGGCAGAAACCTGCGGCTGGGTAACAGCAAGGCTCTAGGGATTATCGGTGGCAAGAGCCTGATTGAGCGGGTTGTCGAGCGGGTTAAACTGGTGACTACCCAGACCTTAATAGTGACCTCTCCAGTGCAGCTTGCTCTTCCGGTCGCTGGCGAGGTGCAAGTTCTGGTAGACCTTTACCCTGGCAAGGGTCCCCTTGGCGGTATATATACCGGCTTGCTGGCTTCCCCGTCTTCACACAGCATTGTGGTTGCCTGTGATATGCCTTTTCTAAATATTGAGCTGCTGCGCTATATGATTGAACTATCCCAGGGTTTTGACGCAGTTGTCCCCCGATTAGGAGAAGGGAAGGTAGAGCCGCTCCACGCCATATATTCCAAGGGCTGCCTGGATAATATAAAAACACAGTTGGAGCATAACCAATTGAGAGTCAGCCGCTTTCTTGATACGGTGCGCGTTAGATATGTTGAACGGGCAGAATGCCAGAGGTTTGACCCTCGACTTTTAACCTTCTTCAACATAAATTGCCGGTCAGACCTAGACCGAGCTATCACGCTTGCCGCAGAGAACAGATGTTGACTGGGTAGAGATTATCTAGTATCGTTTAAGTGGCTTTATAGTTATGACTATGAACAGGCTTAACCCGTTAGTGGTTTGTATGGTGGGAAGCTCCGGTGCTGGCAAGACTACCCTGATAGAACGGTTACTCAGGGAACTCAGCAGGAGAAAGTACAGGGTGGCAGCGGTAAAGCACTGCCCCCAGGGGTTTGATATGGATGCTGAAGGGAAAGACTCCTGGCGCTTCACGCAAGCCGGGGCAAGCGGGGTGTTTCTTACATCACCCGGTCGGGTCGGGCTCATTGAGGACATGGAGCCGGTTCCCGGGCTAAAAAGTATCGCCGAGCACTATTTTCCTAGCTTTGATATCGTGCTCGGCGAAGGATTTAGTGAAGACAAGGAAGTAGCCAAGATAGTGGTGCTCAGGAAAGGGGTTAGCGATTACGTCAAATCTCCCCAAGATGATATCCTGGTTCTGGTAAGTGATTTTGAGATAAAGGCAGATAAGCCCGTATTCAACCCCGATGATGTATCTGGGATAGCCGACTTTATTGAGCAGCTACTTGTTGGTGAGAGCGGGGTGGAAGGCTCAGTTACACTTATCATCAATAAGAAACCGGTTCCGCTTAATGCCTATGTCCAGAGCGTGATTAAGAAGGTAATCATGGGGATTATAGATACCCTTAAGAGAGAGGACGAAAAATTGAAGCAAATTGATATAATAATTAAGCCGGAGGAGGATGACAAACGGGAAGAATGATTTTGGGTGAGCTTTGTGTTGAGTGGTCTCTCAACCTGATTAGGAAGTGGCTATTGCAGAGTCGTCCTCTTGAACTTCACCCTCGTTTCTGGTAAGCTGTCGTAGGTTTTACAAAAGAATAAATGTTCTCCGAGTTGTCGTACCTAAAGAGTCATCCATGGTCGGCAACCGCTGGCTTGGCTACTTTGGCAAGCTGAAGGAATGGCGGGAAACTACCATTCCCCCCGTGTTTGGAAAGGAGGATAATATGTGACCTTGGCTATTACAGAGCGCATTCTCCTGGGTGCGCTCTTTTTATACTAGAGGAAAGGAGGATGATAGCAAATGAAAAAGATGTTGTTAATAATCTTGATTTTCGGCTCGCTGTGGGGGTGTATTGAGGTCTTTGCTGGTGGGGCTTTGAAAGAAGTGATTCCCCGTAGCTCGGTGGTTCCCACTATTTTGAGTCTGGCTGTGCTTGCCTC
>DAOWJC010000125.1 GCA_030640595.1 Dehalococcoidia bacterium
CTCAAGCAATTAACCAATGAGGAGGAGGCTGCCTTACAGCGGCAAGATTACGAACATACTGCCCAACTCAAGAGTGAGAGGTTGCGTCTGGAAGCAGAGTATAACCAGGCTAAGAGCAGTTGGCTTCAGCAAGAAAAAATTGATGGAGTAGTGGATGAGGAGGATATTGCCCAGCTAATTTCCAGGTGGACCGGCATTCCTGTATCCCAGATGCTGGAGGGTGAAGCCGAAAAACTGCTTCATATGGAAGAGCGGATTCACGAGCGACTGGTAAACCAGGAAGAGGCGGTTACTGCTGTTTGTGAAGCTATCAGGAGAAGTAGAGCCGGGTTAAAGGACCCGAGGCGACCCATTGGCAGCTTTATCTTCCTGGGTCCGACTGGTGTCGGCAAGACCGAGCTGGCTCGCACCCTGGCCCAGTTTTTGTTTGATGACGAGAACGCAATGGTGCGCCTTGATATGTCAGAGTATCAGGAAAAGCACACAGTGTCCCGCCTTTATGGTGCCCCACCGGGCTATGTTGGCTACGAGGAGGGAGGACAGCTTACCGAGGCGGTGCGCCGACGTCCCTACCGGATAATCCTGCTGGATGAGATTGAAAAGGCGCATCCTGAAGTGTTTAATACCCTGCTTCAAATCCTTGATGACGGGCGATTGACCGATGGTCATGGGCGGACGGTAGATTTTAAGAATAGCGTAGTTATTATGACCAGCAATGTTGGTGTTGAACTCATCAGGCGTGATATGGCTATGGGTTTTGCTGCGCAGAGAGACGAAGCCAAAACTCGCCAACAGGCCTATGACAGCATGAAGGAGAAGGTGCTGGGTGAGATGAAGAAGACCTTCCGCCCTGAGTTCATTAACCGGATAGATGAGATTATAGTTTTTCATGAGCTAACCGAGGAACAACTCAGGAGTATTGTTGATTTACTGATAAAGGATTTACAGAAGCGTCTGGCTGAGCGTAAGCTCGGGGTAGAGTTGACCGACAAGGCTAAAGCGTGGCTGGCTAAAGAGGGCTACGACCCGATATACGGGGCACGACCGCTGAGACGAGCTATTGAGCGCTATGTAGAAAATCCGCTATCAACTAAACTGCTGCGGGGAGAATTTAGCCCCGGCGATACGGTTATGGTCAGCCTCAAAGATAATAACCTAATCTTTACCGCAAAGGCAGCAGCTAAGGCAGCCACATAAGGTAACAGTATGTCTGCGGGGTTGGGTTAGCTTTCCTCTATAACTATTCGTGTTATGGTATCCCCTTGCTTAATCGCTTGGAGTACATCCATTCCCTCAATTAGCTGACCAAAGACCGAGTGCTTGCCATCAAGTCCATGCTGTGGCGTAAAGGTAATGAAGAACTGGCTACCGTTGGTGTTAGCGCCAGAATTAGCCATCGATAGCGCCCCGGCAACATGAGTGTGCTGGCTGAATTCATCGTCAAATTTGTAGCCAGGACCACCCATACCCGTCCCAGTCGGGTCACCTCCCTGAGCCATGAAGCCGGCTATTACCCGATGGAATGTAGTGCCGTCGTAGAATCCCTCGCCGGCGAGGAACACGAAATTATTGACCGTTATTGGTACATCCCTGGCGAATAGCTCCAGGACTAAATTCCCCTTCTCTATTTCAATGATGGCTGTGTATTGCTTACTGGTGTCAATGACCATAGGTGGTGGTTCTGAGTAGGTCTTAGGCTTTGGTGTTGGCGCTGGTGCCGGTGCTCCACCACATGAGATAGAAGAAAGGGTGACCAGAACAAGGATGATGCCAGCTATGTGGGTTAAACCTCTAAGTTTCATAGATATATCTCCTCTTAATTTTGATTGATATTGTAACCCATCTATTGGTAATGAGCAATTACTGCGGTCTAAACTTGCGTTCCCTGTCCTTTTTTGCTAGATTAGATAGTGTGTGAGCAAGGGTTTACGGGGCTGTAGCTCAATCGGGAGAGCGTTTGACTGGCAGTCAAAAGGTAGGGGGTTCGAATCCCCCCAGCTCCACCATAATCATGGGTGTGTTAGGCTCTTCGCTGCTGACATTTTGGGCGAGGGGCTTTTATTTACACGGGGAAGATAAATGATAGTTAAGTATAACCCTCAGGAAATAGAGAAAAAGTGGCAGCAGAAATGGGCTGAGGACAGGCTGTATCAGGTTGGTGAGGATGACCCCCGACCCAAATGGTATGCACTGACCATGTTCCCCTATACCTCGGGTGACCTTCATATCGGGCACTGGTATGCCATGGCTCCGTCTGATGTTCATGCCCGATTTAAGCGAATGCAGGGCTATAATGTGCTTCACCCGATGGGGTTTGATGCCTTTGGACTGCCCGCCGAGAATGCGGCTATCAGCCGGGGCATCCACCCTTTCACCTGGACGATGCAAAATATAGATAATATGCGCCGTCAGCTCAAGAGCATTGGCGCTATCTATGACTGGAGCCGGGAAGTGATTACCTGCCTGCCTGAGTATTATAAGTGGACGCAGTGGTTCTTCTTGAAGCTCTACGAGAATGACCTGGCTTATCGCGGCAAAGCACCGGTTAACTGGTGCCCTCAATGCCAGACAGTACTGGCTAATGAACAGGTGGTTACTGGCGGCTTCTGTGAGCGCTGCGGGACATCGGTTGTCCAGAAAGACCTGGAGCAGTGGTTCTTCCGCATCACCAAGTATGCCGATGAGCTTATGGAACATAATGGCATTGATTGGCCAGAGCGGATAAAGACAATGCAGAGGAACTGGGTGGGTAAGAGCGTAGGCGCTGAGATTGCCTTTGCCCTTGACCAACCCCGGGTAGATGAAAAGGAAATCAGAGTATTTACCACTCGCCCCGATACTATCTTTGGCGTTACCTTTATGGTTCTGGCTCCTGAGCACCCGCTGGTGGCCAAGCTGACCTTGCCCGAGAAAAAGGCTGAGGTTGAGGACTATGTGGCACGGTCGCGACGGCAGACTGAGATTGAGAGGCTATCAACGGAGAAGGAAAAGGATGGGGTATTTACTGGGGCTTATGTGGTAAACAGGCTCAGTGGTGAGAGAGTGCCCATCTGGATTGCCGACTATGTGCTTTTGAGCTATGGCACCGGGGTGGTAATGGGGGTGCCGGCTCATGATGAGCGCGACTTTGTTTTTGCCAAAAAGTATAACTTGCCCATCAAGGTAGTGATAGCCCCGCCCGAATGGCAGGGAGAGGAGCTGGAAGAAGCTTATACCGAGCCAGGCACTATGGTAAACTCAGGGCAGTTCAATGGGCTCCCCAGCCAGCAGGGTATAGACGCTGTTTCCGATTTTCTGGAAGAGAAGGGCTATGGAGGGCGAGCCATAACCTATAGGCTTCGCGATTGGCTCATTTCCCGCCAACGATACTGGGGGGCACCGATACCTATGATTTACTGCCCTAACTGTGGCATTGTCCCGGTTCTGGAGGAGGACCTACCAGTATTGCTACCCGAGGACGCTGAGTTCAGACCTACCGGTGAATCCCCGCTAAAGTATTGTGAGCAGTTTGTCAATACTACCTGCCCGAAGTGTTCTGCCCCGGC
>DAOWJC010000161.1 GCA_030640595.1 Dehalococcoidia bacterium
AACACATACTCTGAGAGCGAACTAGCTCACCTTATAAAAACATATGGCGAGGAAAGCCACAGCCATAAGATAGCACGCCGCATTGTGCAGGAACGCCCCATAAAAACTACCCTTCAGCTAGCTCGGACAATAGAGCAGACTATCGGAGGCAGAAGGGGTAAAATCCACCCTGCCACCAGAACCTTCCAGGCGCTACGAATAGCAGTTAACCAGGAACTTGAGCATCTGAAAACAGCTCTAAGGCAGGCGATTGACCTGCTTGGGTTTGAAGGCAGGCTGGTTGTCATCAGCTATCACTCTCTCGAAGACCGCATAGTGAAACAATTTATGCAACAAGAAGCAAAGGATTGTATTTGTCCCCCGGGCACACCAACCTGTATTTGTGGACATACCGCCCGCCTGAAGTTAGTCAAAAAGAAGGTCATTACCCCTTCCTCGGGGGAGGTTCGACTTAATCCGCGTAGCCGTAGTGCCAAATTGAGAGTAGCCGAACGTCTTATTACTCAGGCTCGGGATGAGCAATATAAGACCATTGAAAAACTATGCTTTTTAGTGGGGGTTGAGACCGGAGGGTGGAGGAACCCAACTTTATTGAAAAAGCTCCGACAGGCTTATTTAGCAACCTAGACCTAAAATGGAGGGGGGTGACGTAAAATATGCTAACTACAACTGATAGCTTGGAAATATTACCTTTTAGCGTCAAAGTGCCCTGGTTTCAAGCTGTGGCAGCTAGGCAACTAAGGAATGGAAAGTGGCGAGCCTATATCTTTGAAGAGGCAAGCCCAGACAACCCAAGATACTGTAGCTGGAAACACTGGGTTTGTAGAACCCTAGATGACTACTTCGCTGAGGCTCCTAGTCTAGAGGCACTAATAGATTTGCTCAAACGCTATCCATACTTTGTCTATAAACCTTTGCATAATATCGGCACTTCCCTAAAAAGGAGGAGTTTAAGAATGTGAATAAAATAATACGACCCAAAGGGACAGAATTTAGTTAATAAGGAGGGGGTAAATGAAAAAGCGGACTACTTTAGTTTCCATTGATGTTGGTACCACTAAAGTATGCACTACTATAGCTGATGTAAACGATGGCGGTGTTATCCGAGTTGCTGGTGTCGGCGTCACCCCGTCCAATGGATTACACAAAGGACTAGTGGTCAACATCAGCGAAGCCAAAGGGTCAATACTTGAGTCCATAAGAAAAGCAGAGCAAGCCAGCGGCTATAAAGTAGAATCAGCCTATGTCGGCGTGACTGGGAGACATGTCAGCTCGCTGAATAATCGGGGGGTTGTAGCTATTACCCGCAATGACCGACTGGTGCGTCCAGACGACCTGAGGCGAGTCCTTACCTGTGCCCAAAGTGTTATTAAGACTCCCAGCGACAGAAAATTACTCCATGTTATTCCCCGGAATTATGCTGTCGATGGTCAGGTAGGGGTCAAGAACCCGGTAGGAATGCATGGCTTCAGACTAGATGTGGAGACACACGTCATTACTGCGGCAACAACCTCCGTCCAGAATCTAGTAAAGTGCATTCGTGGCATCGGCATAGACATTGAAGACCTCATCCTCGAACCTTTAGCCAGCGGTGAGGCAGTATTGACTGAGGATGAGAAGGAAGTAGGTATCATATTAGCTGATATAGGCGGGGGGACTACAGATATTGCTGTCTTCAAAGACGGAAGCATCTGGCATACCGCCATTCTACCTGTAGCCGGCTATCAACTCACCAGAGATGTGGCTATCGGTTTAGGGCTACCATTTGATGTCGCCGAGGAGATGAAGAAAAGGTATGGTAGTGTTATGCCAGTTTACGAAAGCAAGATAGAAACTCCCGGCACAATATCAGAAGATGGACACGGTGTCTCCTATCAGGACCTGTGCGACATTATCCGGGCTCGAGTAGAGGAAATCATACGGCTTATCCTGCTTGAGATGCCACGCTCTGAATATGAAACATTAGTCCCCGCTGGACTGGTACTTACTGGCGGCACTGCTAACCTTTCCGGCATAGATGCACTGGGACGCGATATACTAAAACTCCCGGTAAGGGTAGGTATTCCCACCAATATATATGGTATCACCGATACCCTTCGCGACCCGGCATATGCCACAAGCGTTGGCCTCTTGCTCTGGGGAACAAAGCACAAAGACACGCAGACCTGGAAATCCTATAGATTTGGTGCAGGTTTACGACACTTGATTTCCCGAATTAAGAACCTATTTTTTTAGGATGGCAACCAAGAAACAAAAAATCGCTAATTAGGTAGTAAAGAAAGGAGGAGGAGATGGCAAAAACAAGCTTTTCCCCTAACCCAGCTAGGATTAAGGTTATCGGCCTAGGCGGTGGTGGCTGCAATGCTATAACCCGGATGGTCAGGGAGGAAATTCAAGGTGTGGAATTCATTGCCATAAATACTGATGCCCAAGCCCTAGCCATTACCGAAGCTCCAAGTCGTATTCAACTTGGAGAGAAGCTTACTAAAGGATTAGGCGTAGGTGGCGACTATATCCAAGGTGAGAAAGCAGCCGAAGAGAGCCGCGATGAACTTAAGGAAATCGCCTCAGGAGCTGATATGGTGTTTATCACCTGCGGCATGGGTGGTGGCACCGGCACCGGGGCTGCCCCTGTTATCGCTGAAATAGCTAAACAAAGTGGAGCCCTCACGATTGCCGTAGTCACCAAACCATTCGGCTTTGAAGGTATCCACCGCTGTGAGGTAGCCGATGGGGGTGTTACCCGCTTGTTAGACAAGGTTGATACCCTGATTATCATCCCTAATGACCGCTTGCTCGAGCTCTGTGACCAGAAGACAGCTGTGGATAATGCCTTCAAGCTAGCCGATGATGTACTGCGCCATGGTGTTCAGGCTATCGCTGAAGTTATCACCACCCCTGGGATGATTAACCTTGACTTTGCCGATGTCAAGGCGGTGATGAAGGATGCTGGTCCGGCTTGGATGTCTATGGGAAGGGGGTCAGGTCAAAATCGAGCTGTAGACGCGGCTAAGGAAGCCTTGGCCAGTCCCTTGTTAGATGTTTCCATCGACGGGTCAAAGGGAGTACTATTCAACATTGTCGGTGGCAGTAGCCTCACCCTGTTTGAAGTTCATGAGGCAGCTGAGGTAATCAAACAAGCGGTAGACCCCGATGCCAACATCATTTTTGGGGTGGCTCACGACCCTGGTATGGACAAGGAGGTAAGGATTACTTTAATTGCCACAGGGTTTGTTTCCAAGATAGGACAGGCTGGAGTTAGCCGAGACGAGGAACTTGCCCAATTCCTTAGGGGCTTGAAGAGCGAAGACGAATTAGACGTACCCACATTCCTGCGTCGTCCGCTATTCAGTCATCGACGCCAGACAATAACCCCGTCTACTAAACTTGTTAAAACGCCCGTGCACATTCCGTCTCATTAAAGCTCTCGGCAAATTTACCAATAAGAGGTCTTTGCCAAAAGCCCCCAGACCAGCACGAAGGCTGTAGGGGCTTTATAGCTCTACAGCCTTTGTGTTGCCGGGCATCAGGGTTAGGGTGAGGAGGTGAAATTAATAAACAGTCCCTCTTCTCACCCCCAATAATATATCATAGCCACCCAATTTATGGCTCTCAGTAAAGACACCCTCTCCAGGAACCCCGTCAACGAGTTGCCGAGACAGCGTTTCTTGCTTAATGTAGCCGGCAAAATCTTCCATAACCTGCCTCACATAAGCCTCCCCTTGATAATAGGTAACAATATAATCAGCAATATCAAATCCGGCTGAGCGGCGCATTATCTGCAACCGGTGCACTATCTCTCGTGCCATTCCCTCAGCCCGAAGCTCAGGTGAAATCTCAGTGGGAACGGCTATAGCATTTTCATTATCTGAGCTAACCACATAACCCGGCTTATCAAGCTCCGCCACACTGTCAACAAATTCCATGCCCTTTACATTAAGCTCTTCCAAAATTTGAGGCTTTAGCCGCTCTAAACTTCTCTGTTCATTGCTGCTGGCCACACTAACCACAACGTGAGCCAGTGGCTGGCGTACTTTTATCCCAGCCTGGCTCCGGGCAGCCCTGCCCAGGCTTGATATTTTCATCACCAGTCGGGTGTCAGCAGCTAACTGCTTATCAATTTTGTTCTCGTCAGCCACTGGAAAATCAGCCAGGTGAACACTCTCCGGAGCCTCGGGAAAGACCGAGCCAACCAGATTCTGATACATTTCCTCAGCCAGGAACGGAGTAAACGGAGCCAGTAGCTTTGATAGTGTAACCAGACATTGGTAAAGGGTAGTATATGCCGCCAGTTTATCGGCATCATTCTCACTCTTCCAGAATCGCCGACGGCTCCTACGCACATACCAGTTAGATAGGTCATCGACAAAGCTTTCTATCTTTCTCCCTGCCTCCGTTGGGCTATAACTATCCAGCGCTGAATCAACTTCAATTATGAGCTGATTAAGCTCAGAGATAATCCACTTATCAAGCTCCGATGGCTCTAATGAAGCCCCTTCAGCGCCAGGGGTGAAGTGGTCTATATTGGCGTAGGTGACAAAAAAAGAATAGACATTCCACAGTGTCAATAAAAAGCGGCGGGTTACCTCAGCCACCAATTCCTCAGAGAAACGACGCACATTACCCGGCGGTGAGGCAGTAAAACAATACCAGCGTAAAGCATCAGCGCCGTATTTATTAATTACTGCCGCCGGCTCAACCACGTTCCCCTTGGCCTTGCTCATTTTCTCCCCTTTAGCATCAAGGATATGCCCCAGACAGATAACATTCTTGAAACAGGGACGAGTAAATAGCAAGGTAGATATAGCATGCAAACTGTAAAACCAGCCACGAGTCTGGTCAACAGCCTCACAAATATAATCGGCGGGAAATCGCCCATCCTCAAGCAAGGTATCATTCTCAAACGGATAGTGCCACTGGGCTACTGGCATGGCTCCGGAATCAAACCAACAGTCAATCACCTCTGGCACCCGCCGCATGGTTGCTCCACACTGAGGGCAATCAAAGGTTAGCTCATCAACAAAGGGACGATGCAGATCCAAAGGCTCTTTTAATCCAGCAAACCCAGCCTTATTCCCCAATTCTCCCACACCGCTGACGCAATCATACTTGCCACAGGATTCACAACGCCATATATTAAGTGGCGTCCCCCAATATCTCTCCCTGGAGAATGCCCAGTCCACATTATTCTCCAGCCAGTCGCCAAAGCGACCATACTTGATATGCTCCGGATACCAGTTTATCCCATTATTACCAGCGATAAGGCTTTCTTTTACTGCTGTTGTCCTGATATACCAGGTCTGCTTGGCATAATAGAGGAGAGGCGTCTCACACCGCCAGCAGAAGGGATAGGTATGCCGAATCTTCTCACTCCGATAAAGGAGCCCCCTCGACTTCAGGTCATCCAGAATAAGCGGGTCAGCATCCTTAACAAACTTACCCGAAAAGGGATAACTCCCAGTGATTATGCCCTGCAAATCCACCGGGTGGACGAAATCCAGCCCCTGCTCAGCTCCCGCCTGATAGTCAACTTCGCCATAGGCAGGTGCCATATGTACAACGCCTGTCCCTTCCTCCAGAGATACAAAATCGGTGTCAATCACTGGATAAGTCAGACCTCCCCGTGGTTCAGACCGTGTCTTGCGAACACCAGCCTCAATAAGTAGAGGGAAATGCTCACGCCCCACACTAAACTTATGTGGATTAAACAACGGTTCATACTGCGTCCCTATTAAGTCTCTTCCCTTAACCCTCTCTACCACTTCGCAACCACCTAACCCTACTTGCTTAATCAAGGCTGAAGCCAAGATAAGATACTCGTTGTCTAACTCCACCATCGCGTATTCAGCGTCAGAGGCTACTGCTAGGGCAGTGTTGCCTGGCAGCGTCCAAGGGGTAGTTGTCCAAGCAAGTAAATAGGTTGGTTTATCTCGTGAAAGCCCATAAAGCTTTTTCTGTCTAGTAGATTCCGATACCGGTGATGGTAAAACCCTAAACTTTATGTAAACTGATGGGTCATCGGCATCCTGATAGCCAAGCGCTACCTCGTGGGAGCTGAGGGTGGTGCCGCAGCGAGGGCAATGAGGTGTAACCTTATAGCCCTGATATATCAGTCCCCTATCCCACATCTGCTTTATCGCCCACCAGCAGGTCTCAATATATTTATTGTCCATGGTAATATAGGGATGTT
>DAOWJC010000022.1 GCA_030640595.1 Dehalococcoidia bacterium
ATACTAAATAGTTTTTTTTGTCAAGTGCCCAAATTGCGTCACTAATAATTGTTAATCTATGACATTAAGAGTGATATGGGGGCTTACGGTGGGAGTGAATTTATCAATCACGGATAACTTGATTATGGTGATAAGGTATTAGAGCTAGCCGTCCGCAATCCTACAAGAAGACCGATAATGAGTATGTGA
Organism: Dehalococcoidia bacterium; assembly: GCA_030640595.1. Taxonomy (GTDB): domain Bacteria; phylum Chloroflexota; class Dehalococcoidia; order Dehalococcoidales; family DAOWJC01; genus DAOWJC01. The sequence goes on from DAOWJC010000022.1 coordinate 190, forward strand.
GGGCAAGGGAGCCATCCGCCACCTGTTTTAGCTTCAGTGGTCTTCGGTGTTCTTCCCTTTTTCCTTCCCCTGCCACCAGGCTTTGAGTCGGTCTATAATCTGTTTCTCATATCCCTGTTCGCTCGGGGTATAGAAGTGTTTGCCGTGAAGAGAATCGGGTAGGTTTTGCTGCTGAGCGAAGTGTTCGGGATAGTCGTGAGCATATTTGTATCCCTTACCATAGCCCATCTCTTTCATTAACGGTGTCACTGGGTTGCGCAGGTGTAAAGGCACTGATTGGTTGGAAGCCTGTTTAATCTCCTCCTGAACCCGGGAATATGCCTGATACAAGGAGTTGCTTTTAGGGGCTGTAGCCAGGTAAACTGCTGCCTCAGCTAGAGCCAAGTTGCCCTCAGGCATGCCGATGAAGTGGACAGCTTGCTGAGCCGCCATGGCTACTACCAGTGCTTGGGGGTCAGCCATACCTACATCCTCTGAGGCAAAGCGAACTAAACGACGGGCAATGTAGAGGGGGTCCTCTCCCCCTTCCAGCATCCTTGCCAGCCAGTATAAAGAGGCATCCGGGTCCGAGCCTCGCATTGATTTGTGGAGGGCTGAGATAAGGTCATAGTGTTGCTCTCCTGCCTTGTCGTAATACAAAGCCCGACGCTGGATGGCATCTTCAATGGTAGGTAGTGCGATATGGCGCTTTCCGTCAGCATCAGGTGGTGTAGCCTGGGCTGCCATTTCCAGAGCATTAAGGGCAACCCGGGCATCACTATTTGACATAGTGATAAGATGGCCCATAGCATCGGCAGTCAGCTCTATTTTTAATGCACCAAGACCGTGCAATTTATCCTTCAGTGCTCTCAGGATTATGATGTGGATTTCATCCTCGGTAAGGGGATTCAGGGTGAGAACCTGGCACCGGGAGAGGAGGGGAGAGGTAACCTCAAAGGATGGATTTTCGGTGGTAGCGCCAATAAGGGTGACAGTGCCATCCTCAACGAAGGGTAGAATTGCATCCTGCTGGGCTTTATTGAAACGATGAATCTCGTCTATGAAAAGAATAGTTTTCTGCAGGTACATTCTGCGGAGTTCCTTGGCCTCATCTATTATTCGGCGCAGGTCAGCCACACCAGCACTAACAGCACTTACCGGACTGAAGTGTGAATTGGTGGTATTGGCGATAATGTAGGCCAGGGTAGTTTTACCGCTGCCTGGCGGACCCCACAGGATAATTGATGGTATCTGCCCAGCTTCAATAGCCTTCCTCAGCACACGCCCCGTGCCTATCAGGTGCTCCTGCCCGACAAACTCGTGGAAGGTGGCAGGTCTCATCCGGGTTGCCAGTGGTGCCTCTCGGCCTTTTTGTTCCTCAAATTGGTGTTCGAACATATCCATAATGCACCATCTTTAAGGTTCCAAGTAAGCGCCTACATTGCTAGCCAATCTATATTATAGTATAGTCTAATTAAACGTCATTGACAATGTGGGGTGGCCAGACTAGGTTTTTTGAGGTCGTGCTAGATTGGGATGAAGGTGACAAAAAAAGCAACCTATAGACGGCATTACCTGAAGACAGCGCCGCTTCTGACTCAAACCAAGGGGTTGCTGCGTCGTTTTGACCTTCAGGCGAGAAAAGGACTGGGACAGCACTTCCTTATTGATGACGAGGTGCTTAGGCTTATTACTTCAGCCGCTGAGCTTGCCCCTACCGATGTTGTTATGGAAATAGGGCCCGGGCTTGGTGTGCTGACCAGGGAGCTGGCCGGGCAAGCCGGTTGGGTGGTTGCCATTGAGCTAGATAACAAGCTGGCTGCCATTCTGAAACAGACTCTGGCTTCCTTCAATAATGTTACTATCGTCAATGAGGACATACTCAGTATTGACCCAGCAGCTTTACTCCAGGAGCAAAAGGCGAGATTTCCCCCGGCAATAGGTAGCCCTTTTAGCTATAAAGTAGTAGCCAACCTTCCTTATTATATTACCTCTCCCGTCTTGCGCCATTTTCTTGAGGCTTCAATTAAGCCTAAGACTATGGTAGTAATGGTGCAAAAGGAGGTGGCCGAGGTAATCGCGGCTGAGCCCGGTCAGATGAGCCTGCTGAGTATTAGTGTGCAGTTTTACGGGGAACCGGCAATAGTCAGCTATGTGCCAGCTCGGTGTTTCTACCCGGCGCCGGAGGTTGATTCAGCTATACTGCGGGTTAAGCTGTATCCTCAGCCAGCGGTGGCGGTAACGGATAAAGACAGCTTTTTTGGGCTAGTGCGGGCTGGTTTTAGTGCCTCCCGTAAGCAGATAGGCAATTCCCTAGCTCAAGGTCTGGGACTATCAAAGGCTGAGGTTTTGCCCTTATTGGAAAAGGCAAGTATTGTGCCCCAGCGGCGGGCTGAAACCTTGACCCTTGACGAGTGGGCACAACTATGGCAGGTATTCACCCGTATGAGGGAAGAGAAATAGTATGCTGACTGTTCTAGCCCCAGCTAAATTAAATCTGACCCTTGAGGTTCTGGCTAAACGCCCCGATGGCTTTCATGAAATCCGTAGTGTTATCCAGACCATAAATCTATGTGATAGCCTCCGCTTCCAGTTGAGTCAGGGTATTGAGTTTA
>DAOWJC010000009.1 GCA_030640595.1 Dehalococcoidia bacterium
AACGAGATAGGGGGAATAGCTAGTGCCTAAACGGGGCTACTTGGGTTATTCAGTTCCTGTTTTGGTTGGGATTCTCGTCATTTTTCTTGTCCTCACTGTGTTTAGCTTAATTATTGGGGCTCTGGGTAGCAGCCTCTTTGGTGACTTGGGGTTACCTAGCTGGCTTACTGTTCCCAGACCGGATCCGAAGCTGCCTGCTGAAGGGGTTTTCCATCTGTTTGGTTTTCCTATCACCAATAGCATTATTGCTGCCTGGCTTACCATTATTGTTTTGGTGGGAATATCCTACGCTGTTACTCATCGGATAAAGCTTATACCAGGCAGGTTGCAATGTTTTCTGGAGTTTGCCCTTGGCTGGCTTTACAACTTTTGTCAAGAGGTTGCCGGCGAGAAGTATGGGCGCCGGTTCTTTCCGGTAGTAACTACTATTTTTCTCTTTGTCATAATGAATGCTTGGCTGAGTCTGCTGCCCGGGTTTGGCTCAATATTGGTTACCGGGGTAGAGGGCGAGCCGGTACACTTGCTTCGGGCGGCCAATACCGATATTAATATGCCCCTGGCTCTGGCTCTTGTATCCTTTTTCTTTGTTGAATACTTTGGCGTAAGGGCGCGCGGCGGCTTTGGTTACCTGTCAAAGTTTATCAATGTAGGTCAGTTTTTTAGAAGTATAGGTCAGCTATTTAGAGGTAAGCTCCGTGCCGGACTTAGTGGAATGTTTAGTGGAGTTATTGATATTTTCGTTGGTATATTGGAAGCACTGAGCGAATTGGTGCGTATTGTCAGCTTTACCTTCCGTCTTTTTGGTAATATGACAGCTGGTGAAATACTACTCTTAATAGCAATGTTTCTTGTTCCCTGGGTATTGGTTCTGCCCTTTTATGGGCTTGAGCTGCTCATCGGCTTTGTTCAAGCCCTCATCTTTGGCGGCTTAACCCTGGTATTTCTCACTATTGCCGTTACTCCTCATGAGGCAGAGACAGCTTAAAAAGGAGTGTTTTGCCGCGTCTATAATAGTCTATTAAAATTTATAACAGGGAGGATAAAGTATGGAAGCAGAAGTAATGAAGATGCTGGCGGTAGGATTAGCTGTTGGTCTGGGAATGTTAGGACCGGCGCTGGCTATTGGGCTTATTGGTTATTCGGCTTTGCAGGGGTTAGCCCGTAACCCTGAGGCTAGAGGACCTATTATGACTAATATGATATTGTCCATTGCCTTTGCTGAAGCTATTGGAATCTATGTCCTGATTGTAGCCATTATTTTGGCTATGATTGTATAGTGATGTTAGTAAGGAGGCTATTATGGGAGAGGATGGTATTCCTATTTCTATAGGTATTATTATTGCGGCAGCAATCTTGGGAGCGACATTTGTCGCTGGTGTGGTATTGATGGCAATACTTTTTGCCTGAGCGCACCAGCGCCAATTTCAAAGGAATTCGTATGCATACTAAAAGGGGTGAGAAATGGGAGGTCTTGCTGGTCTGGGCATAAATCTGCCAACACTATTAGCCCAAATTATAAATTTTGCAATCCTGCTTGGTCTTTTGTATCTGGTTGCCTATAAGCCTATTATGAGAATGTTTGACGAGCGCTCACGGAAGATTAGGGAGAGCATGGAGCAGACAGAGTTTATTAAGGAGCAGGCGGCGCATGCTGAGGAGGAGGCTGAAAAGCGGATCGGGGAGGCGGCTAGGGAGGGGCAGGAGGTAGTAGCCCGGGCGGTGCGAACCGGGGAGGAAGTTGGGCGAGAGGCACAGCAAGAAGCCAGGCAGGAAGCCGAATCTCTTATCGCCAGGGCTCGTATAGAGATTCAGCGAGAGCGGGATGATGCTATTGATGAGCTGCGTAAGGAGTTTGCCGATTTAACCATACTGGCAGCAAGCAAGGTCATTGACCGCTCACTGGATAAGGAAGCACATCGCCAGCTTATTGATAAGGTGCTGAAGGAAAGCACAACCCTGAAAAAGGGTTAGCCCATTTTAATTGGGGGGAGTGTAATGCCGAGAGGGGTTTATGCTAGGCGCTATTCCCAGGCAGTGTTTGAGATTGCCCTGGAGAGAAAAGAGTTAGATAGGTGGCAGTCTAACCTGAGAAAGATTGCCAGCCTAGGTGAGGATGCTACATTTATTGCTTTTCTAGAAAGTCCTAGATTTCATTTTGATGATAAAGCTAGGCTGCTATCTAAGCGACTGGGTGATATAAACCCCCTGGCGCTAAATCTGGTTTATTTGCTAGTAGCTAGAGGCAGGTTGAGCATGGTAGGTGATATTGCTGATGGGTATCAGCAACTGTTAGATAGCTACCGTGGCATAGCACAGGCTGAAATTACCACTGTCATCCCACTTGATGATGAAGACAAACTGAGGTTAGAAGAGCATCTTGGTGCTATTGTTGGCAAGAAGGTAGTGCTCAAGCCTGAAATAGATTCTAGCTTGATAGGCGGTATTGTAGCTAGAATTGGCGGTAAGTTACTGGACGGTAGCACCCGCAGCCAGTTAATGGCGTTAAAGAAGGAATTGCAGAGATGACAACCAGAGGGCAAGATATTGTTTCTGTTATCAAGCAGCAGATTGAGCAATTCGGCGCAGCTGTAACCATGGTCGACGTGGGCACGGTGATTGAGGTTGGTGATGGTATTGCTAGAATTCACGGGCTGGCGGCGGCTAAGTATAATGAGTTACTCCAGTTCCCCAATGAGATTATGGGGATTGCCCTGAACCTGGAAGAAGATAGCGTTGCTGCCATTATCCTTGGCGACTACAGTGAGATTAAAGAGGGAGATGAGGTTAGGTGCACAGGTCGGATTGCTGATGTGCCTGTAGGTAAAGCCCTTATTGGGCGGGTAATTGACCCTGTAGGTCGACCTATAGATGGCAAGGGTGCGGTAAAAACGGATAAGACTCACCCCTTGGAGCGTGTTGCCCCCAATGTTACACTGCGCAAGCCGGTGGATACCCCGGTGCAAACCGGTATTAAGGCTATAGATAGTATGATTCCAATAGGCCGGGGGCAGAGAGAGCTTATTATTGGTGACCGGTCAACAGGGAAGACGGTTATTGCCCTTGATACCATTATCAATCAAAAGGGTGGTGATTTAACCTGCATCTATGTTGCTATTGGTCAGAAAGTGTCTAGGGTGGCGCGAGTAGTAGCTACTTTGGAAAGCCATGGGGCTATGGGGCATACCATTGTCGTCGCTGCTAATGCCTCTGACTCGGTTGCCTTGCAATACCTTGCCCCTTATGCTGGCTGCGCTATAGGTGAGGAATTGATGGAGCAGGGAAAGGATGCATTAATTATCTATGATGACCTTTCCAAGCACGCCTGGGCTTATCGGCAACTTTCATTATTGCTGCGCCGTCCACCGGGACGGGAAGCCTATCCAGGCGATGTTTTTTATTTGCACAGTCGCTTGCTTGAGAGGGCGGCTAAATATGCCCCTGAATATGGTGGTGGTTCCCTTACCGCTCTACCTATAATTGAAACTCAGGCTGGTGATGTGGCTGCCTATATTCCAACTAATGTTATTTCTATTACTGATGGTCAGATTTATGTGGAAGCAGACCTGTTTAATGCTGGTATCAGGCCGGCATTGAATGTGGGATTATCAGTGTCTCGGGTGGGGAGTGCAGCCCAAACCAAAGCAATGAAGCAGGTGGCAGGTAGGCTTAGGCTGGAGCTAGCTCAATATCGGGAGCTATCTGCCTTTGCCCAGTTTGGCACTGCTGAGCTGGATAAAGCAACCAGGGCTCAGCTTGACCGTGGTCAACGAGTCACTGAAATCCTGAAGCAACCTCAGTATGCCCCTATGCCACTAGAAAAGCAGGTTATGATTTTGTATGCAGCTATTAACGGTTATATTGACGATGTGGCTGTTGATAAAGTGGTTGCCTTTGAGACCAATTTCCACAGGTTTATGGAGGCAAATCACCCTGAAATAGGTGAGACTATTGCTCGGAAAAAGGAGATAACTGCTAAAACTGAAGAGGCGCTAAAGGCAGCCATTCTGGAATTTAAACAGGGCTTTCTGGGGTAAATTGAAGGGGGTGAGTTATGGCTAATATTCGCTTAATTCGTCGCCGAATACGTGGTGTTCAGAGCACGGCTAAGATTACCCGGGCTATGGAGATGATTGCCACCTCAAAGATGAGGCGGGCGCAGGAGGCTGGTCTAGCCGGGAGACCTTATTCTGAAAAGATAAGTCAGGTATTGGCTGACCTAGCCGCTCTACCCCAGGCTGGTGATTCACTGCACCCCCTATTACAGCGCCGTCCGGTGACCAAAATCGCTATAGTCCATATCACTCCTGACCGTGGTTTGTGTGGCGGGCTTAATGCTAATATCAATCGCAGGACAGCGAGCTTTATCCTGGAGCAGAGTGTACCGGTTACCCTTATTGCTGTCGGTCGTAAGGGGCTTTATTTTATGAGGCGATACGGTCGAGATATTCGGGCTGAGTTTACCCGGCTTGGTGACCGACCGAGCTTGCTTGATACACTGCCCATACCCCGTATTATTATTGATGATTACACTAATGGCGTTATAGATTTGGTTTATTTAGCCTATACCCGGTTCATATCCACAATGACCCAGAGGCCGATTTTACAGCAGTTACTTCCTGTCGAACCAGCAACTATCCCCAGGGCGCAGAATGTAGACTATATATATGAACCAAGCCCGGCTCTGGTATTAGGTGAGCTTTTACCGCGATTCGTCGAGATGGAGGTATACCACGCTATTCTGGAGTCTATTGCCAGTGAGCAGTCAGCCAGAATGGTGGCGATGCGAAATGCCACTGATAATGCTAACGAGCTTATTCAGGATTTAACCCTTATGTATAATAAAGCCCGCCAGGAGGCGATTACCAACGAGCTTCTTGATATTACCGGTGGAGCTGTGGCTCTGGCTTAGGTGAAGGAGTTTATCAGTGCCTATTAGCCGCGCAGAATTTGAGAAGGCTGAGCTTGATCCAAGCTTTCTGCTTGAAGAGTTTCTCCGCTCTAATTCAGACTCTGCTTATACTGCGGAGGAGCTAGTGGTAAAGCTGGCGTCAAATAGGATTGCTTTAAAGGTTGAAGAAGTGCAAGGAATTTTGGACGACCTAGAAAATCATGAAAGAGTAACAGGAAACAGAGTGCGCGATATAGTATACTATATTTACCGTAAACCTATTAGCTCTAGACGAGATTAGGAGGCTAGCATGCCAATAACGAGAAAGCAATTCGAGTGGGGGGTCGATGCAGAAATAGAGAAATGGATGAACAAAATTCTTGCCTTTCTGGCTGAGCATAAAAACGAAGCCTTTACTCGTGATGAACTCTGGAAGCTGATTTATAAGCAGACTTCTTGGCCAAAGCCGGTTAGGGAAGCATTTAATGAGGCTCTGGACAAGCTTGTGGTTATAAAGGAGGCGGAAAGAAGGATAATTCGTGACGTTGAATATTATATTTATGCGGAAGAAGAACCGCCCTTTTAATGTAAGTCATAGTTCTTTGAGGTGAAGAATGGCAAAGGGTAAAGTAGCTGAGGTAATCGGAACGGTGGTTGATATAGAGTTTCCCTCCGATGAATTACCGGCACTTTACAATGCTATTGAGATTCCGATAGACAGGGACAAGATTGTGCTTGAAGCTCAGGAGCATGTCGGCAATAACCGGGTGCGGTGCCTGGCTCTATCGTCTACCGATGGGTTAGAACGGGGAG
>DAOWJC010000117.1 GCA_030640595.1 Dehalococcoidia bacterium
AATTGACTCCGAGGCAGCGCTGAGGGAGGCAAATAAGCGGTTTTACAATCGCTTCTCCTATATGGAGGAGATTTGCCGCCAGCGTGGTTTGGATTTGGCTAAGCTGTCCTTTGATGAGCAAAACGCCCTGTGGGATGAAGCAAAGAAGAAGGAAGGGGGTTAGGTTTGGCTAAAAGGGGGAAGGTAGAGAAACCGAAGCGTGAAGTTACCAAGCGCCAGCTTTCCCGGTGGCAGCAGCAGAAGAGGAGACAGCACCTTATTCTGGGCATAGGGCTTTTCATTATTGTGACTGTTTTGGGGATTTTGGGGGTGGGATGGTATGTTAGTCAGTATCAACCGCTGCACCAAACGGTAATCAAAGTAAATGATACCGAGTTTGACATGGATTACTACATAAAGATGCTTAAGTTATATGGAGGGGATGAGCCTGACTACTATATGTATGGTTTGGCTGATGAGGTGGTGATGATTATTGAGCGAAATGAGCTAGTGAGACAAGGAGCTATGGAACTGGGCATCAGTGTTAGTGATGAGGAGGTTGATAAGGAACTAAAAAGCTTCGACCCACCTCTGAGTAGGGACTACAGGGATGTGGTTAGAATAGAGATGCTGATAAGCAAACTGCGTGATGAGTATTTTGAGCAGAAGGTGCCATTATTTGTCGAGCAGAGACATGTAATGGCAATGTTACTGGAGAGTGAAAGCCAGGCGACTGAGGTTAGAGCCAGACTGGAAGGTGGTGAGGACTTTGGTGAATTGGCTGGCGAGCTTTCCCTGGACAGTCTTTCCAAGGCTAGAAATGGTGACCTTGGTTGGCACCTCAAGGATATTTTGGCTGAACTACCGACTACTTCCATACTAGGTGAGTATGCATTCAGCGCTGATATAGGAGTATTAAGTCAGCCGCTATATGACGAAGAGATAATCAAGGATGTAGGCTACTGGCTGGTGGAAGTTTTAGAAAGGAAACAAGAACCAGAGGAAGCTCACGTTCAAGCAATATTGTTGGGTAGTGAAGAACAGGCGTGGCAGGTGAGGAGTAAGTTAGAGGCTGGTGAGGATTTTGCTACCTTGGCTAAAGAGCTTTCTCAGCATGGGGCGTCCAAGGAAACTGGGGGGGATTTGGAATGGTTGACTCCAGGCATGACGAGTCCAGCCTTTGACGAGTTTATTTTTGACTGTGAAGTGGGGACATTAAGTGAGCCCATCCGTGACGACACAGTGGCAACTACTGAGGGTTACTGGCTAATAAGGGTTTTAGATGAAGATGATAATAGGCAGATTTCAGACGATGATAGAGATTTGCTGAAGGGGATGGCTTTAAACGAGTGGCTCCTTTCGTTGTCGGATGACCCTGAAAACGAGATTGACGATAGTTACCTGGATGATGAGAAAAAGGCATGGGCAATAATGAAGGCTATAGAAGGGTTAGAACTAGACTAAGGGTGTTAAAGAGGCGACAATAATTTTTCGAAGGGACGAAGCTATGGAGGAGATAATGAAATCTGGGGTGCTGGTTAAGTATAAACACTTCCTTCCGGTTACGCCTGATATGCCCTTGTTTTCATTGGGGGAGGGAGATACCCCTCTGGTCAGGTGCCGGGAGCTGGAGGAGGAAATTGGTTGTGGGGAGCTATACTTTAAGCTGGAGGGGTGTAATCCTACCGGTTCCTTTAAGGACAGGGGCATGGTGGTTGCCGTGGCTAAGGCGTTGGAAGCGGGCAGTAAGGTGATAATGTGTGCCTCAACCGGTAATACCAGTGCTTCAGCCGCTGCCTATGCTGCTTACTGTGGGCTTACAGCTATCATTATTGTCCCTGAAGGCAAGATTGCTCCGGGGAAGCTGTCTCAAGCTATTGTCTATGGAGCTAAAATAGTCGCCATAGATGGAAATTTTGACCAGGCTCTAAACATAGTGCGAAGTCTAACTGAGAAACATCCGGTTACTCTGGTAAACTCGATTAATCCCCACCGGATAGAGGGTCAGAAAACGGCTGCCTTTGAGATTATTGATGTTTTAGGTGAGGCTCCCGACTATCTTTTTATCCCGGTAGGTAATGCCGGCAATATTACCGCCTACTGGAAGGGCTTTGTGGAATATTATCAAGCAGGCAGGGCAAGGAATAAGCCCAGGATGATGGGTTTTCAAGCTGAGGGTGCTGCCCCCATTGTTCGGGGCTATGTTATTGAGCAGCCAGAGACTATTGCCTCAGCCATACGAATAGGCAATCCGGCTAGCTGGCAGAAGGCTGTTGCCGCTCGTGATGAGTCTGGCGGTGTTATTGACATGGTTAGTGATGAAGAGATTATGGCGGCTTACCGGCTTCTGGCTACTAAAGGGGGTATCTTTGGTGAGCCGGCTTCAGCAGCTTCCTTAGCCGGGCTTATTAAACTTTCTCAGCAAGGGACGGACTTCTCACCAAAGAGGGTGGTTTGTGTGGTAACTGGCACCGGATTGAAGGATACTGGTATCGCACTGAAAGGTGCTGAGCCCTTCCTCAAGTCGCCGGCTGATTTAGTAGCTGTAGAGCAGGCTTTGGGCTGGGGTTAATTTTAAAGGTGAAGGAGGTTAACCAGTGGATAAGGTGATTACCGAGGACATCGGGGCATTCTCTCAACATTATCCTAAAGTAGCTGTAATCGTTACTGCCCAGGCTGGTGGAAGGGCTAATGCTATGGCGGCAGCCTGGCATACATCTATCTCGTTTAAGCCGCCTCTTTACGGGGTAGCTATATCTCCCAAGAGATTTACTTATCAGCTTATCGCTGAGAGTAAGGAGTTCGGGGTTAATTTTCTGCCCTTTGCCAAGGCTGAATTGATTGCCTCTGTAGGTGGTAGCAAGGGCTATGAGATAGATAAGTTTCAGATGTTTAATATTGCCAGGGATAAGCCGGTAAAGACAGCGGTGCCAATCCTGAAAGCTGCCTATGCTGCCTATGAGTGCAAGTTGGTTGATGATAGGGGCTATGGCGACCACAGGTGGTTGGTGGGGGAGATTGTGGCGGTGCATCTGCTAAGAGAAGCCCTTACCCCGGAGGAAACGCTGGATTTGGAAAAGGTTAGCCCTATCCTGTATCTGGGGCATGAGCTTTATCTGACTACATCAAAGGATATAAGATACCTTGACCGTGAGGTCTATGGTAAACATTAGCAACGCAGAAACCAGAGCTGAATTTTTCACCCTGCTACAGGGTAGGTAGCCCTATCCCTAATAGGTTTTTAGTTGGCAACCCTTTATCAAGGGGATAGGGTTGATAAACAGTCTAATCCCCCATAATTTGCAATATTATTTGTCTTGACCGGGGACGGTTGTCGAAATCTATCAACACTATCTGTTGCCAGGTGCCCAGGGTTAACCTTTTGTCATTGAAGGGGACTACTAACGAGGCACCTAGCAGTGAGGCGCGGACATGGGAGTATCCATTGCCATCGCCCCAGCGGAGGTCGTGGTTATAGGGGATATTTTTAGGGATATTTCGCTCCCACATGCTCTGGAAGTCGGAGAGTAAACCAGACTCAAACTCAATAGTAGATATTCCAGCCGTTGAACCGGCAACAAACAGGGTAACCGTTCCACTGTTTATATTCGTCTCAGCGACCTGCTGCGCTACCTGAGGAGTAATATCAATAATATCGCAATGGCCTTTACTTTGAAGGCTAATTTTCTTGGTGACTACCATATTTGTTACCTCCCGTGGTTAATAATTTAGTTCGTTCCAGAGAATATCCTGTAAATCAAATACCGGTCCATCCTTACATACCTGCTTTAGCCCTCTTTTTGTTTTCACTGTGCACCCGTAGCACACCCCAAGCCCGCACCCCATCCCGACTTCCAGCGAAATCTGAGGCGACTTCGCTTTCAGGAGTTGTTGCTTTTGGTCAGCCATAGCTCGATACATCAAGGTGGGTCCGCAGGCAAAGATTTGGTCTGCCCAGCCAACAAAATCTGGCAGGAGGTCAGTTACCATGCCCTTCCTGCCAGCGGTTCCGTCCTCGGTAGCAATAATAAGCTCGGCTTCAGCAGGTAAGAAGTGTTTGGGGTAAAGCTGGCTGGCGGTGGATGCGCCCAAGAGCAGTCTTACCGAACATCCTTGATTCAGGGCTTCCTGAGCCAGGAAGCACAATGGCGCAATGCCAATGCCACCAGCCACCAATAGCAGGTTGTGTGAGGCAGGGTGAATAGAAAAGCCACTACCCAGCGGTCCGAGCAGGTCAATATTATTACCGGCTTGGCGTTGAGATAACCAATGTGTGCCCTTTCCTGCCACGGTGAACAAAAAAGCCAGTTTAGCCTTTCTGCTTTCATTGGCTAACTGGTGGATACTCAGTGGGCGGCGTAGCAAAGTTTCCTCACCACAGCGCACCATGACAAATTGTCCCGGCTTGGCTTCAGCGACTATCTGGGGAGACTCCAACCAGATAAGGTAGACCCCTGGCATGACCTGGGCGTTAGAAATAACGAGAGCAAAGCCTTGCTTCAAACAGGCTCCTTTCTGCGGTAGTCTGGTAAGGGTTGAGCGCTATAAATCTGGCTACCGCTGACAAGTGCCTCCACTGCGGCTTGAACCGTGTCAAGGGAAGTAAAGCAGGGAATGCGTTTCTCCGCTGCCGCCCGACGAATGTGGAAACCATCTCTCAGCGGGATGCGACCTCCGGTAATGGTATTGACCACGCCGTTTACTGTCCCGTTATTGATGATGTCAATAACATTGGGATGCCCCTCACTCAATTTCTTGCTAATCATTGTTACCGGGAGTTCGACCGCCTCAATCATGGCGGCGGTGCCCTCGGTAGCATAGAGCTTATAGCCTATTGACGAGAACTTTCTGATTATGGGTAATGCTTCAGGCTTATCCCTGTCGGCGATACTGAAGAGTATGGCTCCTTCGGGCGATAGCATTAGTCCGGCGGCTAGAAGTGCCTTGGTTAGCGCGGCATCAAAGGTATAGTCAATTCCCATTACCTCCCCGGTGGACTTCATTTCAGGACCGAGATAGGTATCAACACCAAGAAGTTTTGACATTGAAAAGACCGGGGCTTTAATAGCGACTAGCTCTTGTCTTTGCCACAGTCCAGTGGTATAGCCCTGCTCTTTGAGGCTCTTACCTAGCATAACCTTGGTGGCTACATTTACCATCGGCACCCCGGTAATCTTAGAGATAAACGGGATAGTGCGGCTAGCCCGAGGATTTACCTCCAATACATAAACTGATGACCCCTGAGTGCTACTACCGGGCATAATAACGAACTGAATATTCATTAAGCCATTAATTTTAAGTCCCAGCCCTATTCTGACGGCATAGTCAATAATGGTTTCTATCTCTGGCTCAGTCAGGTTTACCCCGGGATAGACCGCCATTGAGTCGCCACTATGCACTCCCGCCCGTTCAATATGCTCCATTATCCCAGGGATGAGCACAGTTTCGCCGTCACCTATGGCATCAACCTCTACCTCTTTCCCCTCCAGGTATTTATCAATAAGGACGGGGTGCCTGGTATCCAGTTCCATAGCCAGGCTCATGTAACGGATTAGTTCACTGGCATCGGGCACTATTTCCATGGCTCTACCACCGAGGACATAGCTGGGGCGAACCAATACCGGGTAACCGATAAGCTTAGCCACACTGAGGGCTTCATCTACGGAGGTTACCCCGGCGCCTGGTGGTTCGGGGATACCTAATTGATTAAGGAAATTCTCAAATCTTCGCCTGTCCTCGGCTATGTCAATAGCCTCGGCGCTGGAACCGAGGAGGGGCATTCCGCTGCGAGAGAGAGGTTCAGCCAGGTTTATGGCTGTCTGACCACCAAACTGAACTATAGACGGTGGCGAAGGATAGCCTGAGAATTCAGCTCCACTTTCATTTTCCAGGATGTCACGCAGGCTTTCTTCATCCAGGGGTTCAAAGTAGAGGCGGTCACTGGTGTCAAAATCGGTGGACACTGTCTCTGGATTTGAGTTGACCATAATACTCTTGAAGCCAGATTCCTGTAGTGCCCAGGCAGAATGGACACTGCAATAGTCAAATTCAATGCCCTGACCAATGCGAATGGGTCCACTGCCAATAACTATTGCTTTGTTTTCCTGGATAGGCTCGGCCTCATTCTCCTGCTCATAGGTGCTATAAAAGTAGGGGGTATCAGCACTAAACTCAGCGGCACAGGTATCCACCACCTTGTAAACGGGGCGGATATTCCAGCTATGACGCGTTTGCCTCACCTGTTCGGGTAGCCTATCGGCTAGAGTTCCAATCTGTTCGTCGGAGAAGCCAAGCCGTTTTGCCTGCCATAGAAGCTCCGGCGTCAGTGGTTGGGACAGGAGCTGCTTTTCCATATCTACGATGTTCTGGAGTTTATCTATAAACCACAGGTCAATCTTGGTGTGCTCGGCAAGCTCTTTAGTGCTTATCCCCCTTCTGAGGGCAGCCATAATTGCCCATATTCTCAGGTCGTTAGGTTCTATGGGGTAAGAGTTGATATTTGTTCCCAGCTCCCACTTCGGGTCTTCCCATAATAACGACCTTCTACCAAATTCCAGGGAGCGTATCGCCTTCTGGAAGGCGGCCTCAAAACACCTGTCAATAGCCATTACCTCACCGGTGGCTTTCATCTGTGTGCTTAGAACCCGGTCGCCTGAAGCAAACTTATCAAACGGCCAGCGAGGAATCTTGACCACCAGATAGTCCAGCGCCGGCTCAAAGGCAGCCATGGTTTTTCCGGTTACCTGATTGGGGATTTCATCCAGCCTCTTGCCCACAGCTATCTTGGCGGCTACCCGGGCTATGGGATAGCCGGTAGCTTTACTGGCTAGGGCTGAACTACGGCTAACGCGAGGGTTGACCTCAATTACATAGTAATCATTGCTCTTGGGGTCAAGGGCAAACTGTATATTACAGCCACCCTCAACACCCAGGGCGCGGATAATCTTGAGGCTGGCTGTCCGCAGCATCTGGTACTCTTTATTGGTCATGGTCTGGCTGGGAGCAACCACAATGCTGTCGCCGGTATGCACTCCCATCGGGTCGATATTTTCCATATTGCAAACGGTGATGCAGTTATCGGCGCCATCACGCATTACCTCGTATTCAATCTCCTTCCAGCCGACAACCGAGCTTTCCAGCAGCACCTGGTGGATGGGACTGGTCGCCAGCCCTACGGTCGCCGCTTTGTCCAGTTCCTCCCAGGTAGTGGCGAAACCTCCCCCAGTCCCGCCGAGGGTGTAAGCGGGACGGATTACCAGTGGCAGACCTATCTTTTTGGCTACCTTCCTGGCTTGTTCAAGGGTATTGACAGTGGCGCTCTCCGGCACCGGCTCGCCGATGCTGACCATCATCTGCTTGAATAGCTCTCGGTCTTCGGCGTTTCTTATCGTTTGTATCGGCGTTCCCAGCGACCTAACATTGTATTTATCCAGGACGCCGGCATCAGCCAGGTCTACGGCTAGGTTGAGCCCGGTCTGACC
>DAOWJC010000151.1 GCA_030640595.1 Dehalococcoidia bacterium
ATTGACCATAAGGTTGGTCTCAGGGTTATCTACTGAATTCTGGTTGGCAAAATGGGCTGCCAGGTGAAAGACGAAGTCAAGCCTCTCGGAGAATGCCCCTTTTAAGACCTCCTCATCCATTATGCTTCCCTGGATAAAGATTACATTGGGGGCAACGGGGATGCTCCATTTCTCAGCAGCCGAGAGGTCGTCAAGGACGATAATTTTGGCTGCCTCTGCCTTGATTAAGGCTCTGGTTAAGTTCGAACCTATACACCCTGCCCCACCGGTGATGAGAATATTTTTGCCCTTATACTGGTTTAGATATTGCTCCATACCGTTTCTCCTCTATAACCTCTTCTAATCTTGATTCAAGTTGATGAGCTATTCCTTCATAGCTATGTACTTGCCTCACATAGTTCAGGCCAGCGTATCCCAGTTGCTGTCTAAGCCCAGCTGATTTAAGTAACGATAGCACTTCCGCCACCATATCCCTATGATTGCTGGCATATATCACCCCCTGATGTTCGCCAGCAATTACGGCTATCGTCCCCGGCAGTGAGGTGGCTATTACCGGCTTACCACAGGCTAGGTATTGCACTATCTTGCCCGGGAAGATATTTCTGGTAGCATCGGTAATGAGGAAAGGATTTATACAAATAGTAGCCAAGTTTATATACTGGGGCATAGTCTGATAGGGCTGAAACCCGGTTATAATGACTTGCCTCTGTAAGCCTAGCTCAGTGATGATTCCTTCTAACTTGGGGCGTTGAGGTCCATCACCAACAATTAGTAGTTTTGCCTCTGGAATTTGCTTTATAACTTGGGGGAACTCGTGAATAAAGACATCAAGCCCGCTGAATTCAAATAAAGTGCCGATAAAAACGATAATTTGTCCCTCTTTGCTAAGTCCCCATTTTTGGCGAATCTCAGCGGAGTCCGGTGCCGGATGAAATAGATTAGTATCCACTGGCATCGGAAGTAATCCTACCTTAGCCTGGTCAGCGCCCAAATCAATAACATACTTGGAGAGCCCGGGGGTAAGAGTTAGGATCATATCTACATTAGAACACACCTTTTTCTCGAAGAACCTGGTTATGGAGCGCAGCGTACGATAAGGAACAAGCTGATGAAGTATATCTATAGACCTAAACACTACCGGGATGTTGAATTTCCTGGCTAGATGGATAGCCTGTAATCCATTGGTAGGAACAGAGTAGAGAACAACAACTTCGATACCCTTTTCCCTAATAGTCCTCTGGATTTCCAAATAATGGGTAAAGCCAGCAGATATACGGCCCAGGCCGGGAATCTTAATGAACCCGGGGCGCCTTAAGCACACTGTTGCCCCGGAAAGGGCTCGAGATATTCCATCAACCTCTTTTGTCCTTAGGCTTCCTAGATCAAAAAAGCTGGCTCGACTCCACATATTCGCATAGTCAACAGCAAAAACTTGATGCCCCCGGAGTGATAACGCCTCGGAAAGGAAATGGATGTCAAATACTACTTTAGCTAACCAATCAACTTCATGAACAAATAGGATATTCATTCGCGACCCTTCTACATAGGTCTTATATTCCCCAAGAGCATGGATAAGCCTTTAATATCAACTTTCAGGTCGCCAATAGAGGTAAGCCGACGAATTCTTTGCCAGAGGTAAGAAGGACGCAGGTAGAACTCCCTATACGCCCTCTTTGTCCAATACTGGAGGTCAGTTCGACTAAGCCCGTTGGTTTCAAACACTGGAGTCATTTTACTGCCGACCCCCTCATAGACGAAGTTTTCCCAGGGAATATCATTCCCACGATTTTTCAGGTATAAGTTGTATAACTCAGTGCCGGGGAAGGGTGTGGTGATGGCAAATTGAGCAAAATCGAGTTTCAACCTTTTGGCAAATTGAATAGTCCGGCTGATGGTTTCAGGGCTCTCACCTGGAGAGCCAATCATGAAGTAGCCTATAGTTTGCAAGCCGACCTCTCGTGTTATGTCAACCGCCTCTTCTACCTGCTCCAGGGTAATATCTTTGTTGAGGATATTAAGTATCTCCGGTGACGCCGATTCAATGCCATAAGCAACAGCATAGCAACCCGCTTGCTTCATGTGACGCAGTAGTTCTTTATCTACCAGATCGACCCTTGTCTCGCATGTCCAGCATATTTTTAACCCTCTTTTTAGAATTTCGTCAGCTATGGCATAGGCTCTCTTCTTATTCAAGGTGAAGACATCGTCGTAGAAGCCAAGCTCCTTGATGCCAAACTTTTCCTGATAATAAACAACCTCCGCAACCACTCTTTCCGGGCTTTGACCTCTAAACTTATTACCAAAGATGGGTTTTGAACAATAGCTGCATTTATAGGGGCAACCCCGGCTGGTGATGATGGCAGCAAAGGGAAAAGCGCGACCGTGAGGTGGAAAAGGTCTATATCTTCGCCATGGAAGCAAGTGGTAGGCAAGGAAAGGCAGAGAATCTAAATCAATAGTGCTAGACCTAGCAGCAGTGCTAATTACTTTGCCATCTTTTCTATAGCTAATGCCTGAGACATTGTCTAAAGGCTGTTTATACTCCAAAGCTCGCAGCAGCTCAATAATGGTTTCCTCACCCTCTCCCCTGAGTATTATGTCTATTTCAGAGGCGGCGGCTAATGTTTCTTTAGGGAGTAATGTAGCGTGGGCACCACCGAGGACGATGGTCAAGTCAGGTTTGGCTCGCTTCAGGTGACGGACAATACTTATAGCAGCGGTTACGGTAGGCGTCATGGCAGTGAGCCCAACTACATCGGCATCGGTTACCAGTTGAGCTATACCCTCCGGCTGGAGCCTCAGCGCATTAGCATCAAGCAGAGTTACTTGGTAACCCTCTCTTCCTAATACTGCAGCTATTAAGGCTAGCCCCATAGGCGGCTGCGGGTATTTGGTGAATTGGGGAGGATTTATTAAAGCTACCTTAAACATTCTTCTTTACTTGAAGCCATATACCTTCTTCATCCACTCAATAGTTCTTGGTATTCCTTCCTCCAGGGGTATTTGGGGGTCATGGCTTAAGTCTCTTCTCGCTTTGGAGAAGTCCATATGCTTGACTTTGGTGGTAAAGGGTTCTGCCTGTTTATAGACAACCATGGAGTCATCCTTGCCCAGACACTTCAGTATGAGGTCGGAGACATATTTAATATCATGCTCCCATTCCTCTTTGCCACCAACATTATAGACCTCTCCCGGCTTGAAATTATCCACAATATTGGCCAAGGTGCGGCAGGTATCTTC
>DAOWJC010000020.1 GCA_030640595.1 Dehalococcoidia bacterium
GGTATAGGGGGCTCCTGACTGTGGATGCCGCATTACCACTATGTCAGCCCCCAGTGCTTGCAGTGTGCTCACCGTATCAACCAGGGATTCCCCCTTGGTTGCGGCGCTGGTTGAAGCGCTCAGATTAACTACATCGGCGCTCAAATTTTTGGCAGCCAGCTCGAAGGATACCCTTGTCCGGGTGCTGGATTCATAAAATAGAGTTATCACGGTCTTACCCCGAAGGGTTGGCACCTTCTTGATTGGTCGGGACAGGACCTCCTTCATAGCGTCGGTTATGTGGCAGACAAGTTCTATTTCCTCCGGGGTGAAATCGTCAAGGTCAAGTATGTGGTGATGCTGCCATAGTGACGTAGTTATTGGTGTCCTGGGCTTTATTAGTAGAGTAGGGTTATCTTTTTGCCGGGTTGTTCTCATTGCCCCTCCTTAACTACTGGTGTTGAAATGATGGCTACCTCATCTATGCCATCGGTTTCCACCAGTTGAACCTGTATTTCCTCGTGTCTGGAGCTTGGTATGTTCTTACCTACATAGTCAGGTCGAATGGGTAGTTCACGGTGCCCACGGTCTATCAGCACGGCTAATTGAATTGACTCGGGTCGCCCGAGGTCAATAAGAGCATCCATGGCGGCACGGATGCTGCGTCCGGTATATAGCACATCATCAATTAACACTATGGATTTGCCATCAATGCTGGCAGGAATGTCGGTGAGTTTGACGACAGGTTGCAGCTCCAGTGAGGAGAGGTCATCTCGGTAGAGGCTGATATCCAGAGCGCCAACCGGTATTTCTACCCCCTCAAAGGCTGCTATGTTGGCGGTTAGCCGCTTAGCCAAAGGCACGCCGCGGGTGTGCATGCCGACCAGTATCAGGTGCTCGATAGCCTTATTTCGCTCTAAAATTTCGTGGGCAATGCGCGCCAGAGTTCGTCTGATATCCTCCGGGGTCATTATGATTTTTTTAGCCAATAAAAAACCTCCTGCCTTGGCTGGCAAGAGGTCTCGCTCTCTAACTCTCTTTATTTCCCCTTGCCAGCCTCTCCGGACTAGCTTAAAGGTCGAGTTTCATTGTTTCTTAATGTATTATTATACCACTTTTATTAAATTATTGCAACATTTTCAATGTGAAATTTCCTTTACCATTAACATTTGACGGGTTATAATAGCCTAGTATTTTGTGAGGTGTAGCTTGGTCGCTTTATATGTAACCTCTTTAGAGGCGGGTGCTGGGAAAACCACAATTTGCGCTGGACTGGGCAAGCATTTGCTGGCTGATGGCAAAAAATTAGGTTTTTTCAAACCGATTATCGCTAAAGAGACAGAGGGTGTTGACAGCGATGCAGTATTTATGAAACACATTTTTGCTTTGGAGGAGCCGGCAGAATTGCTTTGTCCGGTTATCAGCGATGAGAGCAATCTGGTTAGTAAGATTAAGGAAGCCTATGCCAGGGTTTCTCCGGGTAAAGATGTGGTTATTGTAGAAGGCAGGGGTGAACTGGGCATAATAGAGGCGCTGGATGCCAGAGTGATTATTGTGGAGGGCTATTCTGGAGAGTTGCCCAAGGCAAAGATTGACAGCTATAAGGATTTTGGAGAGTATTTACTGGGCGCAGTTTTGAATAAGGTGCCAGGAAGTCAAGCCGAACATATGTATGGTGAGATGTCTACCCAGTTTGGTGAAGCCGGGATAAATCTTCTAGGGGTGCTGCCTGAGGATAGGGCGCTATTTACCCTAACTATAGGTGAGCTGGCTGAGCATATTCAAGGCGAAATATTGAACAGCACTGAGAAATCGGCAGAGTTAGCGGAAAACTTTATGCTGGGGGCAATGTATGTTGACCCAGGTCCAGAATACTTTGGTCGCAAAGCTAATAAGGTGGTAATTGTCAGAGGTGAGCGCCCGGATATGCAACTGGCAGCTCTGGAGACCTCAACCAGGTGCCTTGTTCTCAGTGGTAATACGTCACCAATTTCGGATGTCCTTCGTAGGGCAGAAGATAAAGAAATTCCCATTATTTTAGCCAAGGATGATACTACTGCCCTGGTGACGAGTATTGAAGATGCCCTGGGCAAAACCAGATTTCACCAGGAAAAGAAGTTGCCGAAGCTGGCTGAAATTATGGAGCAGCACTTCGATTTTCAGGCTGTGTATAGAGGGCTGGGTTTAGCCAAGTAGACAAAGTCTCATCTGTAGTATTAAGAATCTTTATCAACCTCACCCCCTCTAAGGCTCCCCCATTATTACCTCTTCAGGTATTGATTAAAGAAGGTATATTGTTATACAATCTGGTTTGCGCCTGGTTTGGCTTAGAGGCCACGGCGTTAAGAAAATCTTCTAAGGAGGGTAGGTGATTGAATGCACTAGGAAAACATTTACTCTTGGAGCTGAAGGACTGTGATAAGGAGGTGTTAAATGACATAGGCTTTCTCAAAGGTGCTCTTCGGGTGGCGGCAAGTGAATGTGGGGCTATAGTATTGGGGGAATCCTTTCACCAGTTTAGTCCTCAGGGGGTAAGTGGGGTGGTGGTTATTGCTGAGTCTCATCTATTTATTCATACTTGGCCAGAATATGGTTATGTTGCCGCCGA
>DAOWJC010000092.1 GCA_030640595.1 Dehalococcoidia bacterium
AGCTGAGGCTGGCTTTAACAGTAAAGAGCCAGTCATTTTCAGGTGGATAATCAATACCTCATTGCTGGTTAAGCCAAGAATGAGATATTTGCCGCGCCGAGCCACCTCGGTTATCCTTTGCCCGATGAGGCGGGAGCAGAATTCTTTAACAGATGGCTGGCGCACTATTCCATCCCACAGCAGGGTAACGCCAGAGACGCGGTGTCCAACGATATGGGGCAGGAGTTCGTTCTTTATGGTCTCTACTTCAGGGAGCTCGGGCATTTCTAGTTATTCCATCTCTCCCCAGTTATTGCCGGTCTTGATGTCTACTTTTAACGGGACGCTAAGCTCTATGGCAGTGGACATTGCCCGGGGCACCAGTTGGCGTATCTCTTCCAGCTCTGCCTCGGGCACTTCAAAGACAAGCTCATCGTGCACCTGAATCAGCATCTTGCTTTTCAGTTGACGCTTACCCATCTCTCGGTATAGGTCAATCATAGCCACCTTTATGATATCGGCTGATGTACCCTGCACCGGCATATTTATTGCCATGCGTTCAGCAGCCTCCCTCACCTGTCGGTTGGAGGAGTTGATTTCGGGAATAGACCGTCTTCTACCCAGCAGCGTTTGAACAAAGCCTGCCTTCCTTGCCTGCTCTTTGGTAGACTCAAGATATTGCTTTACCCCGGGGTATTTTTCAAAGTATGAGGCAATGAACTGGGCAGCCTCCTCCCGCGATAGCTCTGTTGCCTGCTCCAGCCCATAATCACTCATACCATAGATGACGCCGAAATTAACCGTTTTAGCCAGTCGGCGCATATCTGGTGTTACCTGTGAGGCGTCTACGCCAAAGAGCTGGGCAGCAGTGGCAGCGTGAATATCCTCGTCCCGGCGGAAGGCGCTTAGGAGGTTCTTGTCTTGAGATAGGTGGGCAAGGGCACGGAGGTCAATCTGTGAGTAGTCTCCAGCCAGGAGGCGGGAGCCGGGTGGGGTAATGAAGGCTTGTCTGATTTCTTTCCCCAGTTCACCGCGGATGGGGATATTTTGTAGATTGGGCTCACTTGAGGAAAGCCGACCGGTAGCTGTCCTTGTCTGATTAAAGCTGGTATGCACCCGCCCTGTTTTGGGGTTTATTAAGCTGGGCAGGGCATCAATATAGGTTGACTTGAGCTTGGCTAACTGGCGGTAGTTCAAAATAAATTCTATTATGGGGTGGGTTCCACGTAGTTCTTCCAGCACTGAGGCTTCGGTAGAATAGCCACCCTTGGTTTTGCGGACTGGGGGTAGTCTCAGTTCCTGGAACAGGACAGAGCTAAGTTGCTGGGGCGAGTTTATATTGAATTGGTGCCCGACATTATTATATACTTCCGCCTCCAGCTTGAGTAACTGCTCACCGAGGCGGTGTGACATCTGCCTGAGCAATTCTTTATCCAGGGCTACCCCGTTCCTTTCCATATGGACAAGCACTGGCACCAGTGGCATCTCGACCTCAGAGAATAGCTGCCACAGCCCCTGCTGGTGTAGCTCAGCCCTTAGCAATTCAGTCAGTTGTCTGGTGATGTCGGCATCGGCACAGGAGTAATTGGCAGCCTGATTCACCTCAACCTGTGACATTGAAATCTGCTTGGCTCCTGAGCCAATAAGGTCGGAGATAGGTGTCATCTCAATGCCCAGCCTGGCGAAGGCAAGGGCTTTCAAGCCTAAGGATTTCTCACCCAGCAGGTAGGCGGCGAGCATGGTGTCAAATGTCAGGTTATTAGTGGTTACTCCATACTCAGCCAGCACTGTCATATCATACTTGCCGTTATGGGCAAGCTTGGCTAGGGTAACATCTTCCAGGAGTGGCTTAAGCCGGTCGATGACCTGCTGGAGTGGCAGTTGGTCCACCTGTCCCCAGCCGACGTGACCGATAGGAATGTAGTAAGCCTCACCTGGAGCTGGTGATAGCGATATACCTACTAGTTGGGCAGACATAGCGTTTACACTTGTTGTCTCCAGGTCAAAGGCAAAGGTCTTGGCTGCTGACAGACGGTTCAGGAGCTCATCAAGGGCTGGAGTGGTATTTACAATGTGGTAGTCTTTCTGAGGAGGTGGCTGAATTTCAACCTGAGTAACAACCTCAGGGCTCGTCTCTTCAACTTCGGGCAATCTAGGCAACAGGCTAGCAAACTCAAGCTCGCGGAAAAGCTCGGTTACCCTATGTCGGTCATAATGGCTGACCTGACAGTCATCCAGGTTAAGGGTAACTGGTGCCTGGGTAACGATAGTAGCTAACTCCTTGCTCTGGCGGGCAATGGCTTCATTTTGACGCAATAGAGCCTGGAGCTTGGGCGGCGTCACCTCATCTATATGGGCATAGATTTGCTCTATGGTGCCAAATTGCCTGAGAAGTTTAGCTGCGGTGACCGGACCTATGTTGGGAACGCCGGGGATATTATCCGATACGTCACCTACCAGCCCTTTAAAGTCGGCAACCTGCCTAGGCTCAACGCCATATTTCTGGCTTACGGCGGCTTCATCATAGAGCATAGTATCGCCAAAGGCTCGTCTTGGGGTAAGCACCCTTACTGTGGGTGACACTAGTTGCATAGTGTCAGCATCGCCGGTAACAATGATAGTATCAATATCCTGGTGGCTGGCCTGCTGGCTGAGGGTGCCTAAAACATCATCCGCCTCGTAGTCATCAAGCTCAAAAATGGGGATGTGGAAGGCTTCAACCAGCTGCCTTACCCGCCCCAATTGGTTGACCAGTTCATCAGGGGTGGGGGGACGCTGTGCTTTATACTGTTCAAACATCTTGTGTCTGAAGGTAGGTGCTTTCTTATCAAAGGCGATGGCGTAGTGAGTAGGTTTTAGCTCATTTATTGTCTTCAGCAAAATGAGGGCAAAGCCGTAAACGGCACTTACTATCTCACCGGTTTTACTCACCGTCAGTGGTGGCAGGGCGTGAAAGGCACGATGCACCAGG
>DAOWJC010000120.1 GCA_030640595.1 Dehalococcoidia bacterium
AATATCTCTACCGACCATATCGTGCCGGGGAGATTACTGCACCTGCGCAGTAATTTGGCAGAACTGGCAAAGCACGTGCTTGAGGATGCTGACCCTACATTTGCCCAGCGGGTGAAAAAGGGCGACTTTATAGTCGCTGGGAAGAACTTCGGACTTGGTTCAAGCCGGGAACATGCCCCGCTTGTCATTAAGATGTCAGGGGTAAGCGCTGTCCTTACCAAGTCAGTAGCTCGCATCTTCTTTCGCAATGCTACTAATGTTGGACTTCCAGTGCTTATCTGTGACACCGACAAGATTGATGACGGTAACGAGATGGAAGTAGACCTGAAGAGGGGGGAGATTAGCAACCTGACAAATAATACCCGACTTCATTTCAAACGGATGCCTGACATTATGCTCCATATTCTGAATGAAGGTGGACTCATTCCCTATATTAAGAAACACAAGGACTTCAATACCAATCCTATTGAAGGTTCTAAGTAGCAATAAGAGGCGGTGATGAAGCACACAATTACGCTAATACCCGGCGATGGCACCGGACCGGAGGTTGTGGAGGCTGCCAGACGGGCGCTTGAGGCTACTGGCGTAGAATTCCAGTGGGAAGTGGTTAATGCCGGTGCCAGCGCCTTAGAGAAAGAGGGTAGTCTATTGCCGGAACGCCTCTTTGCGTCAATCAGGAAGAATAAGGTGGCGCTTAAAGGACCGACCACTACTCCGGTAGGTACGGGTTTTCGTAGTGTGAATGTAGCTCTTCGAAAGACGCTTGACCTCTATGCCTGCCTTCGTCCTTGCCGAAGTTACCCGGGTATCCCGTCGAGATACGAAAATGTGGATATAATAATCGTGAGGGAAAACACCGAGGATTTGTATGCTGGATTCGAATTCGCCGAGGGCACGCCAGAGGCAGAAAAGTTGCTTTCCTTCATCTCAAAGAGTATAGGCGAGACGGCACGAAAGGACTCTGGCATTAGCCTTAAGTTAATCTCCGAGACAGCATCGAGGAGAATTGCCAAGTTTGCTTTCGAGTATGCCCGCACTAATGGCAGGAAAAAGGTAAGCGTTGTTCATAAGGCAAATATTATGAAGTTCTCAGACGGGCTGTTCCTTAACGTGGTTCGGGATGTTGCCAGGGCTTATCCTGACATCGAGTTCGAAGACAGAATTGTGGATAACCTGTGCGCACAGCTGGTTCAGCGACCGCATCAGTTCGACGTACTTGTGCTTCCCAATCTCTATGGAGATATTGTCTCCGATTTGTGTGCTGGACTGGTGGGTGGTCTGGGGGTGGCGCCGGGGGCAAATATCGGGGACGAGATAGCCATTTTTGAACCTACTCATGGCAGCGCTCCAAAATATACCGGCTTGAACAAAGTGAACCCGACGGCGATGATTCTATCCGGTGTTATGATGCTTCGGTATATTAACGAGAAGGTGGCTGCCGATAGGCTTGAAGCAGCCGTAGCCGAAGTTATAGCTGAGGGCAAATCGGTTACCTATGACTTAAAACCGGGTCGCGATGCCACCACAGCCGTAGGAACCTCAGAGATGACAGATGCCATAATTGCTAAGTTAAGTGAAGGAGCATCTTCAAAAGTGAGTGGTTAGGGCGGGGTTAGCGTAAGCAATTCTTTGGCAATATCTGGATACCTGGTGATAAAACGCAGTTCGTCAGCAACAAGGGACTTCTGGGCTAGCACATTTGCGTATCTTACCAATTCCAGGATTTCCTGAGCATCATCCCTGTGCTCGAAGCTTATTTCCATTTTCCCCATGATATGCCTGAAACCGGATATCCCGCCATATTCGCCAGAGCATATCTCCCTGCCGGTTTCGACCATCTCTGGCTCTCCTCTACCCAGCTCTTTGAAATCATATAGTTCGTAGTTTTCTGGATCCTTTAACACTCCATCAGCATGGATACCTGAGGCATGAGCGAAAGCATTAGCCCCCACCCCGGGCTGATTTATAGGGATAGGAACATCAAAAGCATAGCTTGCATACTTACTAATCCTCCACGCCATGGATAGGTGAATCGGTATACCAAACTTATATTTTTTGGCTAGCTTCTTGGACTTTTTGAGCGCCAGAACTACAGCCACGAGGTCGGCATTGCCTGCCCTTTCTCCAATGCCGTTGATTGTCGTGTTTATATAGGCGTCCTGCCCGCCATCAATGATACCTATTGCTCCAGCGACGGAGTTGGCAACTGCCAAGCCCAGGTCATCATGGCAGTGGGTTTCAATGGACATTCCCACTTCTTTTGCCAGCAGCTTGCAGATTTTGTATATACTGAAGGGGTTATCATAGCCGAGGGTATCAGCATACCTGAACCTGTCTGCCCCGTGCTCCTTAGCTACCGAGGCAAATTGGAGGAGGAAATCAGCATCTGTTCTTGAGGCATCCTCGGCAGTAATCCCGATGGTTTCAGCACCATGCGACTTGGCGGCATCTATAGCCTCTGCTGCCGTCATCAATATATCTTGCCTACTCCTTGCCCCTTTGAACTTACTCGCAATCATTTGGTCAGAGGTGGAGATAGAAAGTTGAAGGTGCTTGATATTTGGTACCAATTCATAAGCTCTTTCCACATCCTCAACAGTCGCCCGTATCCATCCCCCCAAGCGGATGGGCTTCAGGACACCCATTTCTGCCAGTTTGAGGTTCGCCTGAAGGTAATGAGACTCGTGTCTGGTAGTCGGGAAGCCAAATTCGCTTTGAAAAACTCCCATCTCATTCAAAAATATATTTATCATGGTCTTGGCGAGCTTGGATAAACCAAGCTTGGCTGTCTGAACTCCATCACGATTTGTCACATCGAGCAAGTAAACTTTACCCATTTTTTACACCCTTCCCCAACTTCTAGCTGATATATTCTCCTTTGATTTTCTTCGCAATTTTAACCCTTTGTAATGGTGATAGTCAAGGTGCTATTCCTCGGAGATTGTTTAGAAACCTATCCCCCTAGCCCCCTTCCCTTACTATTTGTTAAGGGGAGGGGGGAGTGTAGATAAGAGAGGGGCGAAGCCCCTCTCTAAAATCTCTTCCCCCTCTCCTTTAAGGAGAGGGGGATAAAGGGGGTGAGGTCAATCGCCAATCTCTATTCCTCGACTACCTCTGCAAGCGGTTCCCTAAATTGACCTGAATCGGGAATACCGCTAGAATATCATTTATACTAACTAAAGAGGCGGAATATTGTATCAAAGGACTACTCTGGATAACGGGCTGCGTATTGTTACCACTACTATGCCCCACACCCACTCGGTATCTATCTGTATCTTTATCGGCGTCGGCTCCCGATACGAGATTGTGGCACAGGCAGGCGTTTCACATTTTATTGAGCACCTGTGTTTCAAGGGCACGCCAAAGAGGCCAACGGCTAAGGAAATTTCGGAGGCAATAGAAGGAGTAGGCGGAATCCTTAACGGGGGCACTGACAAAGAATTAACCGTCTACTGGTGTAAGGTGGCTCAGTCTCACTTCCCCCTTGTCCTGGATGTGTTGACAGATATTCTACTCCATTCCAAGTTTGACCCTGTGGATATAGAGCGGGAACGGCAGGTTATCATTGAAGAGATTAATATGAGTAAAGATTCACCGTCACTACAGGTTAATATGCTCATTGATGAGCTTCTATGGCCTAATCATCCCCTGGGGCGTGATATAGCTGGCAGCAAGGAATCAGTGGCTGCCATAACCAGAGACATGATGCTTGACTACATGGCAGGTCAATATCTTCCTGATAATACAGTAATTGCCATTGCCGGTAATATCCAGCATCAGGAGGCGGTAACCGCTGTTAGCCAGGCTCTGGGTAGCTGGACTACTCGGCAGCCTCGTTCTGGATATTTGGCTTATAAGGAACAACCGAACCCGCGACTCCAGATTGAGAGAAGGGATACCGAGGAAGCTCACCTGTGTCTGGCGTTACCCGGTCTGCCGCTTCTTCACCCCAAGCGCTTTACCCTTGACCTACTAAATGTCATCCTGGGGGAGGGTATGAGCAGTCGCTTATTTACTACGATTCGGGATAAGCTAGGGCTTGTCTACAGCATCCATAGCTATGTTGAGCACTGCCTTGACTCGGGCTCGGTTACTGTCTATGCCGGAGTGGAACCCAGAAACCTGCCAATAGTCATCAAGGCTATCTTAGAGGAACTATCCCAGCTCAAAGAACTAGTCCCCGAATCTGAACTGTCCAAGGCAAAGGAATTATCAAAGGGGCGCCTGCTGCTACGTATGGAGGATAGCCGCAATGTTGCTGGCTGGATGGGGGGACAAGAGATTCTCACCGAACGCATTCTTAGTGTTGAACAGATAGTATCTATTATTGATGCCATCACCGTTGAAGAGCTTAGGCAATTAGCCCAAGAGCTACTGATTGGTAGCCAGCTCCGCTTGGCGGTAGTTGGTCCTGTTGCCAATGATGAGCCACTGGAGGAACTGCTGAAGCTGTGAGATAGTTTATCTACCTCACCTCCTTTGTCCCCCTCTGTTTCAAATATTGTGAACTTGAGGAAGCTCTTTTGCTCAGTGCGGAGAGCTTCCAAAAATTTTCAACATTTTGTCGGTTGCTTTTAAGCCACTACCAGTTAAAATTACAACGTTAGTTTTACTATCTTCTACCTTAAGAGATTTCTTTAAAGCGCCAATTACTACAGCGGAGGTAGGTTCAACATATATTCCCTTTTGTGCCAGAATATTTATCCCTTCAGCAATTTCTTCTTCCGAGACTTTTATTACCTCCCCATCAGTTTCTCTAAGGACCTCCAGTATTTGCTCACCACGGATTGGGTTTAGGCAAGCAATTCCCTCAGCGTAGGTATGTCGACCCTGAGCTAGGGGAGTAACTTTCGTCTCTCCTTTTGTAAAAGCTTCATAAATCGGGGGGATAGCCTCCGTTTGCACTGCAATTAATTTGAGCAGGTTGCTAATTATACCCATATCCATTAACTCCCTCCCGGCAAGAGCAATTCCCAAAATTATACTTCCATAACCAACAGGCGTAATAATGGAGTCTGGAACCCTCCAATTTAGTTGTTCGCAAATCTCATAGAAAACCGTTTTCGTTCCTTCCATAAAAAGGGGATTCCAGTTATGAGAAGCATAAAATACTTCTCTGGCTTTTTCCTGAATAAACTTGGCTGTATCTTCTCGCGAACCTGGAA
>DAOWJC010000138.1 GCA_030640595.1 Dehalococcoidia bacterium
ACTGGCGTGGTGCTAGAGTAGATATTAACGATGTCTTGGCTGATAGTGGTCTTCTTCTGTGTCTGAAGGGGGAGTGTCGGAACTGGCAGACGAGCATGATTTAGGATGCTTTCTGGGAAAGAGATGTAATGAATTCACCAAGAGGTGGTTGAATTGAAACAGAAAGCAGTTGTTCTGAATTTCAGGGATAACGTGGCTACTTCTCTAGCTAATCTAAAGGTTGGGGATACTTTAGAACTGGAGGTTGGTGGAGAGCCCCGAACAATAAAGCTAACTACCGATATACCCTTCGGTCATAAGTTCAGCTTATCTAGAATAGAGCCTAACTCGCCGGTGATTAAGTATGGTGAGGTGATTGGCATTGCCACCGCTATCATAAAGCCTGGCGACTATGTTCATATACACAATGTGGTCAGTACTCGGGGACGGGGTGATTTATCGGGCGGTGTAAAGTGAGCTTCCTAGGCTATCGGCGTCAGAATGGTTCTGTGGGTGCCAGAAACTACATCGGTATTATTTCTACGGTGGGCTGCGCCAACGACGTAACCTGGTGGGTATCCCAACAGGTCAAAGGTTCCACCCTCTTTATTCATGGTCAAGGTTGTGCTCAAACCCAGCCAGACCTTGACATAGTAACCCGAACCCTTATTTCCTTGGGCTGGAATCCTAATCTAGCCGGAGTACTGGTGGTAAGTCTGGGCTGTGAGTCAGTGTCAGCCGACAAGATAGCTGAGGGTATTGCTGAGTCGGGTAAGCCTGTAGAAAAAATAGTAATTCAAAAAGTAGGCGGCGTTACTGCTGCCGTGGCCCAGGGCTCTCTACTCGCCCAGGCTATGGCAGTGGAGGCCTCCAAAATAGAAAGAGAGGAGTTTCCTGATTCAGAGCTGGTACTCGGCGTGAAGTGTGGTGCTTCAGATACTACTTCAGGTCTGCTTTCAAACCCGGCAACTGGGGTCGCCTGCGATTTGGTGATTGATAACGGTGGCACCTGTATATTTGGAGAGACCACGGAATTCATGGGGGCTGAGCATATCCTCACCCGTCGGGCAGCTACTCCACAGGTGGCAAACAGAATCATGGATATTGTGGCCCGCATGGAGAGAAGGGCCACCGCCATGGGATTTGACATGAGGGGTGGACAACCTACTACTGGCAATATTGCCGGGGGACTGACCACCATCGAGGAGAAATCCTTGGGTGCCATAGCCAAGGGGGGCACCAAGCCCATCAAGGAGGTCTATGAGTATGGAGAACGGCCTCAGGGAAGGGGATTATTTATAGTTGATACACCAGGACGAGAGCCAGAGTTTCTCACTGCCTTAGGAGCGGCTGGGGCTCAGGTCATCATTTTCACCACCGGATTAGGTGCTCCACAAGGGTTTCCCTTTGTCCCGGTCATTAAGGTTACCGGTAACCCTATTACCTATGAGCGGCTCCCGGAGCATCTAGATGTATTTGTGGAGTTAACAGAGGAAGCTGGTGCCGGCATTGCTCAAGCAGGGAAGGCTCTATATCAAGAAGCCCTGGCTGTGGCTTCGGGGAAGCAAACTAGGGCTGAGACAATAGGCTATGGTAACTTCCCTAACATTTTCACCATCGGTCCCGTGATTTAGGACTGTCTTGTCAGGACAGAGAAGATAAGAAGTTGTTTATACCCTGCCAGTTAGCTCTATACCAGTAGCCTTGTTGAGATACCCGTGGTAAAATAATAGTGTGTGCTAGACAGCCCTTGTCTTCTAGAAGCAAGGAAAGCAGATAGCACACCATCTATCTATCTGGGGGAGTGCCGGAATTGGCAGACGGGCGCGGCTTAGGACCGCGTGCCGAAAGGCGTCGGGGTTCGAGTCCCCGCTTCCCCACCACAGTAACGATGCCCAAAGCTCCTCGGATTTGGTCATGGTAGGCTTTCTTACTGTGAGACTTGACCGGCTTTTGCAAAGTAGGTCTCTTTAGTGTATAATATCTATGGTGGTTTCAGTTTGGGTTATCACATACTTAGTCAAGTGCTGGATGACCAACTCTAACCAACTATTTAGAAGAGAGGAGGTCATCCAATGAGCTTTGAGGACAAGTCACTCCAATGTTCCGATTGTGGGGCTACCTTCACTTTCAGCGCTGAGGAACAAGAGTTCTTCCAATCTAAAGGCTATACTAACGAGCCTAAGCGCTGTCCGGCATGTCGCGAAGCTAGGAAGGCAGAGCGTTACGGAAGTGGTGGCTACGGCTACAGGTCCCGACGCCAAATGTTCCCGGCAGTATGTGCCGAGTGTGGTAAGGAAACCGAAGTGCCTTTCGAGCCCCGCGAAGGTAGACCAGTGTATTGTAGCGATTGCTACGCTAAGGTCAGACTGAATAGAGAACGCTAGTTTGACCTTAAGAACATATTGGTTCCCCTTTCGTTATAGGAAGAACGTTAGCCCTTTTCAACCAGCTCCGTCATAAACTCTCTCCCCGGTAGCAATGTCCTAACCTAAAAGCCAAAGGCGGTTGTATAACGACGTATTAAAGCCTTAGAATATGGCAAAGAATTTTCATCGCCGTAAAGGATAGGGCAAGTAATGCGTATCGTACTCATAGGGCAAGCCGCCTTTGGTGAGAAAGCCCTTCAGGCATTGAGCGAAAGGGGAGAAGAGATTGTCGGCGTCTATACTTCCCCGGATATTCCTGGAAAAGCGAACCCACTTAAGGAATTGGCAATAAAGTTAGGTATTCCAACCTTTCAGCCAGAAAGAATGCGAGCCCCAGATGTTTATGCCGAGTATATTAAGCTCAATCCAGACCTGAACATCATGGCTTTTGTAACCGATATCCTGACTGAGAGAATTTTGAGCTATCCTAAGTTGGGGACAATCCAATATCACCCCTCGTTACTGCCAAAGCACCGAGGTGGCAGCGCTATTAACTGGGCTATCATCAATGGCGAGACTAAGACAGGCATTACCATTTTCTGGCCTGACAAGGGGATAGATACCGGACCTATCCTGTTGCAGAAAGAGGTAGAGATTTCTCCCGATGATACTGTCGGGTCGCTCTACTTTGGCAAACTTTTCCCCTTAGGGATAGAGGCACTGGTGGAGAGCGTTGAGTTGCTTGGAAAGGGAGTAGCGCCACGGCTCCCTCAAGATGAATCACGAGCTACTTACGAGGGGCTATGTGGTGAAAAGGATGCTGTCATTGACTGGCTTCAGCCGGCAACCAAAATCTACAATCTGATTCGGGGCACTAATCCTCAACCAGGAGCAATAACCCATTTTCAGGGTAAGGGATTCAAAGTCTTTGACTCAGAATTACTTCCCGATGGGGTAGATGCTGTGCCTGGCGAGATTGTGAGTATTACTGAACAAGGATTTGTGGTGGCGGCTATAAATGGGGCTATCCTTATTAAACGGGTGCAAGTAAAGGGCTCGCCTAAGATAGGGGCTCCAGAATTTGCTGAGCAGGTGGGGTTAAGAGTAGGCGACAGACTCGGCGAATAGGCTGCCTCTATAACCCTTCTACGAGCTTATACATGTTTTCATAGGCTTTTCGAAAACCGGGATGGGCTTTTTCCAGTCTATTTTTTAAGGTATTCATCCTCTTTACAAATTCCTGCCTGTTTTTAGCCTTTACCAAATCGCCCCATGCTTTTGAGCTTCTTTGAAAAAGGCGCTCAATTTCCGTCATATTAGGTAAACTCATCTGCAAGGAAGCATAGAACTCCGGGTCCTCGGAAACAACGCTCCCCGCCAGCGTTAGCAACAGTTTATAAGTGCTCCCACCGATTGCTTCCATCTGTTTTAACTTATCAAAGCTTGCCAAGGTGTCTGCCGAAACTATAGCAATAAAATGAGAGAGCCCAAGAATGACCGCCATCATCTCATCGTGTTCATTGGGGGTCATTATGGTGGCTCTGGCGCCGTGCGCTTCTAAATACTTACTGATTTTTTGAGCCAGGGCTGTTTCCTCCTCATTGGTAGGTGTCAGCACAAAGTTCTGATTCACAATGCTCCTGGCGCCGGGACCAAACATCGGGTGTGCACCTAGCACTAACCCTGTTTTTATATACTTGTGCATCGTTTCCACCGGAAATACCTTGATGGACGTAATATCTACGATAACTTGTCCTGAATGTGTGTAGGGGCAGAGCTGTTCCACAACCTCTTCAAAATTGTCAATAGGCACTGAGAGCAAAACTACATCAGCATTCTTGACTGCTTCTATATTAGACGCGACCTCAACTCCCAGTTGCTGCTTGGCTTCCAGTAGTTTCCTTTCGTTTCTCCCGGTTATTATTACTTCCTTGCCATCGTTCAATAAAAAGCTGGCAAACCATCGTCCCATCTTTCCCGAGCCGCCAATTATGGCTATTTTCATGCGTTCTCCCTTGTCGGTTTGGGACTATTTTAGTCCTATTCTCCAGTTTTTACCAGTAGCTCAAACCCCATCCCTCTGTATCCCCCTTCCCCTTTGAAGGGGAAGGGGGAGGAAAATTGAAAAGAGGGGCTTTGCCCCTCTTAGACACCCCGTTATTTACTTTAGGGCATTTTAGCGGTTCTTCCCAATTTTCTTG
>DAOWJC010000112.1 GCA_030640595.1 Dehalococcoidia bacterium
CAATTGAAAATTCTCAGGGGCTACCTGAAGTGGGTTGACATTTGTAATGAGTGGTTAGCCAAGGGTTTTGCTTGGGTCATCGTCGGCCTCGTACTCGGCATGGTCTACTCCACCATAATGAGGTATGTATTCAACGAAGCTCCGCTGTGGACCTACGACATGACCTATAACCTCTACGCTCTTTTTTTCATGATGGGGGCCGCTTATACCCTCCGTCTCAAGGGACATGTAAGGGTAGATGTCTTCTATCGGCTCGCTTCTCCAAGACGGCAGGCTATTATTGATATGTTCTTCGCCCTGGTGGTCTTCTTCCCCTTGTTTATTGCCCTTCTTTACTTCTCCATGATTCATGTTCCCTTCTCCTGGCGGATAGGGGAAAAGGCTGTGGAGAGCGTCATAAGATTCCCCCTCTATCCCCTCAAGACGATAATACCGGTGGTTTGCGTGATGATGCTGTTTCAGGGAGTGGCTGAATTCATTCGTGACCTGTTTCGTGTTGTCACCCGAAGGGAGCTAACATGGAACTAGAAGCCATTCTCCCCGCCCTAATGTTTGCCCTTGTCCTGGTCGGTGTTCTCTCCGGGTATCCCATTGGTTTCGTCCTCGGCGGCCTGGCATTATCGTTCGGGTTGGTGTGCTGGGGACCGCAGGTTATACCGGCGCTTTTCTTCCGTTGCTTTATGGTGCTGAAAACCTATATCTTCGCTGCCATCCCGCTTTTTGTCTTCATGGGAATAATGCTGGAGCGCTCCGGGTCCTCAGAGAGACTGTTTCACGCCGCACACCTGTTGATGGGTGGTTTGAGAGGTGGGCTGGGTATTGCCACCATTTTTGTCTGCACTATATTCGCCGCCGCTACCGGAATAGTCGGTGCCTCAGTGGTAACCATGGGACTTCTTGCCCTCCCACCGATGCTCAAACGAGGCTATAATAAGGAGTTAGCTTCGGGGTGCATCCTCGCCGGAGGAACCCTGGGCATTCTCATTCCCCCCAGTATCATGATAGTTGTCTATGGACCCATGGCAAACATATCAGTGGCTAGATTGTTCTTCGGCGCTTTCACACCTGGCCTTCTCCTTGCTGGGCTGTACGTAGCTTATATAGCTATCAGATGCTTTTTCCAGCCGCACCTGGGACCACCTATGCCAGTTGAGGACAGGAAGGCTGTTTCTCTGTCGAGGAAGCTTTACTTGACGATTACCGGACTGGTCCCCCCGGTGTTCCTTATTATGTCTGTTTTGGGGATGATTTTCATGGGGGTAGCTGCTCCTACCGAGGCGGCTGCCCTGGGCGCCTTTGCCGCCATACTGTTAGCTGTCGGCTACCGCAAGCTTAACTGGCACTCCCTCAAGGATGTGACCTACACCACGGTTAGAATCACCAGCATGATTATGTTTGTGGTGCTCGGAGCTAGCATGTTCACTTCCGTGTTTATGGGTCTCGGCGGCGGGCACTTCGTAAAGGACCTTCTACTGGCCGTGCCCTTCGGCAGGTGGGGAGTTCTCATAGCAATGATGGTCATCGTCTTCATTCTGGGCATGTTCATCGACTGGATAGGCATAGTTCTCATCATCGTCCCCCTGTTCACCCCCATAGCCGCTACCTTAGGCTTTGACGCCATATGGTTTGCCCTTCTGGTCATGATTAACCTGCAGATGTCCTACTTAACGCCACCTTTCGCCTACGCCATTTTCTATCTGAGAGGAATTGCCCCTCCAGAGGTAACTATAGCTCACATATACCGGGGGGTCATCCCCTTCGTGCTCCTTCAATGGACTGGACTGATACTGTGCATCTTCTTCCCACAAATAATTTTGTGGCTTCCCGGCATGATGTTTGGGCAGTAACCTAAGAACCCTCATTTTAAAGGTATAAGGATAAACAGAGGAGACAAGAGGTGAAGAAAACCATCCTCGATTTTACTGAAATGAAAAGGAAAGGTGAGAAAATCACTTTTCTTACCTGCTATGACTATCCTACGGCTTGTCTTTGTGAAAAAGCTGGCTTTGATATGCTCCTGGTTGGCGACAGTGTCGGAATGGTAGTCTATGGCTACCGAGGAACTCTTCCAGTCACCATGGAACAAATGATTGTCCATTCTCAGGCAGTGAGGAGAGGGGCTCCCGACACCTTTATTGTTGGGGATATGCCTTTTCTATCTTATCAGCAGTCAGTTAAGGATGCCATTTGTAATGCTGGAAGATTTCATAAAGAGGCTGAAGTAGATGCCATAAAGCTGGAAGGTGGTCGACGAGTCATTAAGCAAATTGAAGGAATTGTGGATGCTGGAATGTCAGTTATGGGGCATATTGGCTTGACTCCTCAGAGTTCAGGTCAGTTAGGTGGTTTTAAGGCTCAAGGCCGGACGGCTGAAAGCGCCATGGAATTGATTAGTGATGCCCTAGCAATAGAAAAAGCTGGCGCTTTTGCCATTCTACTGGAAGCCGTTCCCCCAGAACTAGGTAAAATAATTACCGAAAGATGCCGAATTCCTACTTTAGGGATTGGCGCCGGAATACATGTTGACGGGCAGATCCTGATTGTTAGTGATATGTTAGGTATGTTTGAGGCTTTTACTCCAAGGTTTGTCAAGAAATATGCGGCTCTGAGTGAAATCATTGAGAAAGCCTTTGGCGATTATATAGAAGAGATTAGAACCGGGAAGTTCCCCCAAGAAAAACACTGCTACAGAATGCTTGAGGGAGAATCAGAAAAGTTAAAGACGCTACTTGAGAAGAAGCATATCTAATAAATCTCAACTGGACAGCTTAGGAATGTGCTAGCCAAAGATCCTATTCTAAAGGACGTTGTACTGCATAAAGTGTGGGGGCTGTCTGCTTGAATGCTTGGTTTTTCAACTAACTGCTGGACGTTATGGCAGTGGCTCTCGCTAGCTTTGTGGCGTCCCTGGCGGGATTCGAACCCACGACCCGCTGCTTAGAAGGCAGCCGCTCTGTCCAACTGAGCTACAGGGACGACTTACTATTCAAATGTAGCACGGGATGTAAACATAGGTCAAGATAATGACTCCTATCCAGGCTCATTTTGCTGGTTTGGAGTGTTTTATATGTCTATAAATATAAAAGGCAATAAGGGCAACGATTAGAACACCGATGAGTGGGTCCAAAGGACGCATCACAGTTCGTATCTGTTCCCAGTGCTCACCTAGCAAGTAACCCCCGTAGGCTAACCCGGTACACCAGATGAAAGAACCGAGAAAGGTATAGATTAAAAACTTGGCGAAGTGCATCCTGGCTATCCCAGCCGGGAGACTAATAAAGGTGCGCACTACCGGTAACAGCCGGGAGACGAAAATTGTCCAATCACCACTCTTCTCAAACCATCGGTCAGCTAGGTTAAGGTCACGACCGGATATGAGAATATATTTCCCATATTTCTCCAAAAAGGGGCGACCTCCCCACATACCTATCCCATAGGCGATAACCGAGCCGATAACGCAGCCTAGAGCCCCGTAGACACCAGCCAATAGCGTATATGTGACTGGTAGAAACTGTTCTTTTATGAGCATCCAACCGGCAAGGGGCATAATTAGCTCACTGGGTAAGGGAATACAGGCACTCTCTATAGCCATAAGTGCCACTACCCCCGGCCAGTGCATTGAGGTGTAGATATTACTTATAAAATCTAATAACGCTTGTTCCAACATACACTTTGGAGTGTAGCAAATGAGCACTATAACATCAAGCTAGGGCTTATTTAACAAGTGGGTGTACATTCTATTTGCCATGGTATCAGCTTGACAGCAACTTGCCTACATTGCTAGTATGAGGGTAACTCTCAAAATTAATTGGTGAGCAAGTTAACAATGCCAAGATTACTGGATAAAATAGATAGTCCTACAGATTTGAAAGGGTTAACAGAGCAGGAGCTTAAGCAATTAGCTTCTGAGGTTAGACAAGAACTGGTGGCTGTGGTTTCGGCTAACGGGGGACATCTAGCCTCCAACCTGGGCGTGGTTGAACTGACTATAGCTTTGCACCGGGTATTTGATAGTCCGCGAGACAAGATTGTATGGGATGTGGGGCATCAAACTTATGCTCATAAACTGCTCACTGGCAGGAGACAGAGTTTTGCCTCTCTCCGTCAATATGGAGGATTATCCGGTTTTACCAGCCGCAGTGAGAGCCAGCATGACCCATTTGGTGCTGGTCATGCCAGCACTTCGGTTTCGGCTGCCCTGGGTATGGCTATTGCCCGCGACCTTTCCGGCGATGATTACCACGTTGTCGCCGTTATTGGTGATGGGGCTATAACCGGAGGGATGGCTCTTGAAGCACTTAATCAGGTTGGGCACCTGGGCTCCAGACTCATCGTGGTTCTGAATGATAATGGGATGTCAATTTCACCTACGGTTGGGGCCTTGGCTAAGTTGCTAAGCAAAGTGCGCTTTGACCGCCGTTACCGTCGGGTACAGGAGAAAGGTGAGCGATTAATTACTGCTCTCCCGCTGGGTAGCCGGCTGTGGCAGACAAGCCAACGGGCTAGGAGCAGCCTTAAAGGTTTACTTATGCCAACCATGGTCTGGGAGGAACTTGGCTTTACCTATATGGGACCTATTGATGGGCATAACACTCGTGAACTCGAAATAGCCCTTGCTCAGGCACGGGATTATCGTTTGAAACCAACCTTTGTCCATGTTATCACCACCAAGGGTAAAGGCTATCTTCCTGCCGAAGGCGATGCTGTTTACTTTCACGGTGTGCCACCCAAACGCACAAGCACCAAAGCAATACCGACCTACAGTGAGGTATTTGCCCAGACTGTGCTTCGCCTCGCCCGCGAAAATCCTAAACTGGTGGCGATTACCCCGGCTATGCCCGAGGGGAATTGCTTGAGTATCGTTGAGGCTGAGTTCCCACAGCGTGTGTTTGATGTTGGAATCTGTGAACAGCATGCCGTTACCTTTGCTGCTGGATTGGCTACCCAGGGTTTTATACCCATTGTGGCTATATATTCTACCTTCTTGCAGCGCGCTCTTGACCAGATTATACATGATGTTTGCCTTCAGGATTTACCGGTCATTTTTGCTATTGACCGTGGCGGTATTGTCGGTGAAGATGGCGAGACCCATCAGGGGACATTTGACATCTCTTATCTAACCTTAATTCCTAATCTGATTGTAGCTGCACCCAAGGATGAAAATGAGCTTCAGCACTTGCTTTACACAGCAGTAAAATCAGACCATCCTATAGCTATACGATACCCCCGTGGTTCCGGGGTAGGGGTGGAATTGGACACAGAGCTACACCCAATTCCTATAGGTAAAGGGGAAATACTAAGGGACGGGGAGGATGTAGCCATATTGGCTATAGGGGTTATGGTAGCTCCTGCCTTTGAAGCTGCCCGGGAGTTAGCGGCAAAGGGCATTGAGTCCACTGTAGTTAATGCTCGTTTTGCCAAGCCACTGGACTCTAAACTTATAATCGGACTGGCCAGTCGGATTAAACGCATAGTTACGGTTGAGGAGAACGCTCTCAGTGGTGGCTTTGGCAGTAGCGTAGTCGACCTTCTCCAAAAATCAGGCATGAGCGATGTCCAGGTAAAAAGCATTGGTCTCCCCGATAAGTTTATAAAGCAAGGTGCCCAAGCTACCCTCCGCTCCGAGTACGGCCTTGATGCTAATGGAATAGTCCAACAGGTCTTAACCCTATTCCCCAACCTTGAACCTAATTCTTTGTTAAAGGTTAAATCCAGGGAGAGCTAGTGGATAAACTAACACTCAGGGATATTGAAGTTAAGGATAAGCGGGTGTTGGTCAGGGTTGACTTCAATGTTCCTCTGGATGAGAAGACGGGGGCTATTACCGACGATAATCGCATTCGAGCCACAATACCTACCATTAAATACCTTATTGACCGGGGGGCGAAGGTTATCCTGTGCTCTCACCTAGGTCGACCTGAAGGAAAGGTAGTTGATAAGCTGCAACTGAATGTTGTTGCCCAGCGCTTATCGCAAATTTTAGGACAGCCGGTGGGAGCCACCAGGGATTGTATTGGTCCCGAAGTGGAGAAGGCGGTAGAAAGCTTGAGGGGTGG
>DAOWJC010000099.1 GCA_030640595.1 Dehalococcoidia bacterium
ACGGCGACACTAGCTGACTGATAACTCTACGGGCGACGGTGGGATAAAGCACCGACTCGCCAGCATGTACTGCTCGAATAGCATCGATTAATTCACTGCCTCGCACATTCTTTAGCAAGTAGCCAGCAGCCCCTGCCTCCAGGATAGCAAAAATGTACTGGTCATTATCATAGGCAGTTAGTATCAGAACGGATATAGCCGGGTGAAGCGCCTTTATTTGCTTAGTAGCTTCTATCCCATTAAGCCTGGGCATGGCAATATCCATTATGACCACATTCGGATGTAGCTTATTAGTCAGGTCAATGGCTTCCTCACCATCACCAGCTTCACCAACAACCTCCATATCCGGTTCACGCTGTATAAGCTGGCGAGTGCCCTCCCGCACTACCACGTGGTCCTCAGCCAGCAGAATCCTAATCTTTCCCATAAACATCCCCCATATCTACCCTACTGCCATTATAACCTACCTCAACCAGCACTTCAATTAGAGTAGTGGCGTAAGCGAAATGACCTAATTTCAGCATATTTAGTTGGTAAGAATGCCTAGTAGACAGGGTTTTAGTTAGGTCTTTTCGGTAGTCAGAATAAGCACAATATCAGATGGCAACTAGTAATCAATATAGTAAGCTGGAATTGAGTAGAGAACCAGCCCAGCGGTTTGAAAAACCTGAGGCGGCTCAAAAAGAAAGGAGATAAAGGAAATGGCAACACAGGCTTACTTCATGGTCAATGTGGCAGAGAAGTTTTGGCAAGAGGGTTACCCACGTATATTCAAGGACTTAGAAGCCATACCCGAGGTAAAAGCCATCGAACGGGTCAACGGCGCTTGTGACCTTTTGATAAAGGTGGAGGCTCCTATCAGGATGATTTTCGTAGCTAACAAACTAATGGCCAAGGAATGGGTCAAACGCCTGCACGTTCTCCATGTTGAGCCTATTCAACCTGAATCGTATCAAGGTCTCAGCATCGATGACCTGATGTGGCTTAAAAGAGTCACTGCGACAGAAACAACTTCAGAAACAAGTTGATAACCAAAGAGCCGGTCTGGTGCCGCACAGTATCAGGCAGGCTACCAAGAAAAGGAGGTAGAGATGGGAACAAAAGCTTACTTCATGGTCAATATGGAGAAGAAGTTTAGCCAAGCTGGACACTACCTGGACGCGTTAGGAGAGTTGGAGGCAATACCTGAGGTAGAATCTGTCGAGCCGGTCAGTGGTGTGTGTGATTTTTTGGTGAAGGTGGATGCGCCGATAAGGGTGATTTTCGTAGCCAACAAAATACGGGCAAAGAAATGGGTTGAAAGCCTCCATGTCCTCAAGATTGAGACCGCTGAACCTACAGTGGCGCCAAAGCCCGCCGCTCCAGAGCCGGTGAAAAGTCAGGCAAGCTCTCCCGAGTAAGCAATGGCTTAATTGCGGGAGTTGATAGAGAGAAAAAGACAAGCAGAGTCAGAACGAGGAGGGTAACAAGATGAAAACAAAGGCTTATTTAATGATTAAAATGAATAAGGAAGCCGGGGGAAACGGTCACAAAAGTGCTATAAAAGAGCTAGAGGCAATACCTGAGGTGGAGGTTGTTGCCCCGGTCACTGGGGAGTATGACCTGGTAGGTGTAGCCATGGTGGACACCCCAAAAGGGGTAGCTGGAGTAGCCAACAAAATACAGGCAAAGGAGTGGGTTAAA
This sequence comes from Dehalococcoidia bacterium, assembly GCA_030640595.1. Lineage (GTDB taxonomy): Bacteria > Chloroflexota > Dehalococcoidia > Dehalococcoidales > DAOWJC01 > DAOWJC01. Next base: position 1,684 of record DAOWJC010000099.1, read on the forward strand.
AGCCTTCATGTGCTCAAGGTTGAGCCGGCGGCACCTAACCCCTTTCTAGACGAGGTCTACTCCACACCGGGTGGCGAGAGTATTCGCTGGTGTGCCCAATGTGGTCTGTGTTCAGCATCCTGCCCCAATGTCGCTCAGATGGACTACTCACCCCGAAAAATCATTGCCCTGAGCCGGGCGGGGAGACGTTACGATGTCCTAACCAGCAATACGATGTGGATTTGCGCCTCCTGCTACCTTTGCACGGTGCGCTGCCCCAAGAATGTAAAGATTACTGAGTTCATGCATGCTCTTGAACGCTTATCCAATCGCCATGGTCTAAGCCTCGGGAGAGCCACCCCGGCTATGTATAGAGCCTTTATTGACTCCATTAGGAGCAACGGGCGTGTCCATGAGCTCGGAATGATGATGAAATTTTACCTGTCGACTCTATCAACCGGGAAGATGAACCCCCTGGCTACCATTAAGATGCTTCCGCTGGCGCTAAAACTGCTGTTACACGGACGCATGTCCATTAAGCCCACGAAGATAAAAGGAAGCAAGCAACTCAAGACCATTGTGGAAAAAGCCCAGGCCTTAGGAGGTGCAAGGTGAAGTACTACTCTTACTTTCCGGGATGCTCTTCATCTGAAGGTACAGCGGTGGCTTACGGTCTGTCTACACAAGCCATCGCCAGTGTCCTCGGGATGGAGCTAATTGAACTGGAAGACTGGAACTGCTGTGGGTCGACGCCCTATGGCTCAACCGATGAGCTTGAGGCAGTTTGCATTGCCGCTCGCGACCTTGCTTTAGCCGAGAAGACCGGGCTGGATTTGGTAACACCCTGTAGCTCCTGTTACACCACGCTAAACAGGGTTAATTCTCTCCTCAGGGAATATCCCGAGTTGAAGGGCAAGGCAGATGAATGCTTGGCTGCCGCTGGCTTGAAGTACCAGGGAGAGGTCAAGGTGCGCCACCTGTTTGAGGTTATCTACAATGATATCGGGCTTAAGGTCATCGAGTCCAAGGTGGTAAAGCCGCTTCATGGACTGAGAGTGGCTCCCTATTATGGGTGTCAACTGGTTCGTCCTG
>DAOWJC010000119.1 GCA_030640595.1 Dehalococcoidia bacterium
AATTACCGACCAAGCGTGGCGCCAGTTTGTCTTTCGTACCTGTACCAGCGATGTTCTTCAGGGTGCGGCAATGACTCAGCTTATCCTGGAGGGAGGCTATAAGAAGGTCGCTACCTTTGTCGTTGATAACACTTATGGTGCTGGTATCGAGCGGGTAGTCACGGAAAAGCTGGCTGGTAAGGCGGAAATTGTAGCTACTTTAAAATATGACCTGGCAAAGTTAGATTACCTTACCGAGCTACAAATTATTAAGGATAAGAATCCCGATGTCATCGTCCACGTTGGCTATCATGATGATGCCCAGATAGTGTATAAGCAAGCCCTTCAGCTAGGGCTAGACACTGCCAAGTGGATAGCCGCTGAGGGCGTCTACTCCGAATATACATTAGAGATGCCCGAAGCTGCTGAGTTTATGGAGAAAATGGTCATCGGCACCAGTCCTATTGCTCCAGAAGGTTTAGCTGCCTTTGATGAACTTGCCGCTGCTTACGAAGCCGAATTTGGTATTCCTCCAGGGGTCTACGTTGATACCGTTTATGATGCTACCAACATGGTGCTCCTGGCTATAGAACAGGTCGGCTACGATGGAGCCAAGATAAGTGAGGCGTTACTAGAGATAGGACAGAACTATCATGGCACCAGTGGCACCATAACCTTCAGCCCGGTAGGTGACCGGGTATCGGGTGACTTTGAGGTGTGGAAGGTCGTCAAAGACGGAGATACCTACAAGTATGAAAGGGTAAAAGTCATCTCGCTATAGCCTATAGCTAACTCTAAACAGGGGGGCTTGGAGCTTGTGCCAGTCCCCCTGTTTTACTTTGGTTTAGAACCAGAGCTTCAGGGGGAAAGTAAATGGAGGTTCGCCTTACCACTCTGAGCGAAAATACGGCTAATTTTGGCTTTCTTGCCGAATGGGGGCTGAGCATCCTAGTTGAAACCGATAACCTAAAAATTCTGGTGGATACCGGACTCAGCATATCAGCCGTTCACAATGCCCAAGTCTTAGGCATTGACTTATCTACAATTGATAAGATTGTCCTGAGTCACGGGCATATCGACCATACCGGTGGGCTACGCGAGGTGCTGAAGAGAACCGGCAAGGTAGAGGTCATTGCCCACCCCGACATATGGGCTGCCAAGTATGCTCGGCTAAAGGAGCAAGAGTTCTACGTAGGAATACCGTTTCAGAGAGAAGAGCTAGAGAGCCTGGGCGCTTCCTTCAACTTGACCCGAGAACCAGTGTCCCTTGGTGACGGCATAATGACCACTGGAGAGATTCCCATGACCACAAGCTACGAAGAAATTGACCCTGATATTTATCTCAGGCAAGAGGGCATACTATACCCAGACCCGCTAGCCGATGACCTCTCCCTAGTTATTGATACGGAGCCAGGGTTAATCGTAATTCTGGGTTGTGCTCACCGGGGTATCATCAATACCCTGCTTCATGCCCAAAAACTCACCGGCAAAAAACTTATCCACGCTGTAATCGGGGGCGTCCACCTATTCCGTGCTTCTGAAAACCAGGTAGAGCAAACGGTGACCGCGCTAAAAGAAATGGGAATTAAGAAGCTCGGCGTATCCCACTGCACTGGATTCTATGCCTCAGCCCATCTGGCTCGACAGTTTGGGGATAGTTTTTTCTTGAACAATGCTGGCACTTGCCTCACCTTACCCTAGAGTCGTTAGAATGTTCCTGGAGACAAGCGGCTGTACTACCACGGTTGTATGAAGGTGGCTGATGCAGGTTGTCAAATTGACATCTAGATTCACGAGGATTAAAATCAACGCAATATGCAGTTATTCGGTACTTCTCAAGGAGTGTATGGAGGAGTAGGTTGAAGGCAGTCGTTTTAGCTGCTGGCGAAGGTAACAGGATGCGTCCTCTCACCTATACCAGACCCAAGGTAATGTTACCTATAGCTAATAGGCCTATCCTGGAGCATTTACTCATTGAGGTTGGGAAGGCTGGTGTCAGGGAATTTATCTTTATTGTTGGCTATCATGATGAGCAGGTGCGCGGCTATTTTGGCAGTGGTGACAGATGGGGGGTAAGTATAAGCTATTGTACCCAGAGGAAGCAACTGGGTACGGCTGATGCGCTTAAAATGGTTGAAGGTCTGGTTGATGGGAACTTCTTAGTAATAAACGGGGATATCATTGTTACCCAGAAGGACATCAGTAGCTTAACCAGTAGAAACGATAATACTCTGAGTGTAATTGAGGTTGAGGATACCAGGGGTTTAGGCT